>JAGOBT010000061.1 GCA_017999135.1 Burkholderiaceae bacterium | reverse complement strand
CCAGCCGGTGCTGGCTGCGGCGCGCCACCGTCACCTGGCGGAAGTCGATCCACTCGCTGAACATCTGGCGCAGGCTCTTCTGCGTCGGGCGGCCGTCGCGGCCCACCATGGTCAGGTTGATCGGCGCACTGGTTTCCAGGCTGGTGTGGGCCAGCAGCTGGGTGATCAGTTCGTCCTGCGCCACGGTGCGGCTCTTCGGCTCGAAGACCAGGCGCACGGCATCCTGCTTGCCCGATTCATCCCGCACCGTGTCCAGCACCGCCAGGATGCTGGCCTTCAGCTGCACCTGGTCGGCGCTCAGCGCCTTCTTGCCCGACTTGACCTTGGGGTTGGTCAGTTCCTCGATCTCTTCCAACACCCGCTGGCTGCTGACACCGGGCGGCAGCTCGGTCACCACCAGCTGCCACTGGCCCCGCGCCAGATCCTCGATCTTCCAGCGCGCGCGCACCTTCAGGCTGCCGCGGCCGGTGGCATAGGCATCGCGGATGTCGGCCGGGCTGCTGATGATCTGGCCGCCGCCGGGGTAGTCGGGCCCGGGCACCAGGGCATACAGCTCGTCGTCCGGCAGGTGCTCGTTCTTGATCAGCGCGATGGCCGCGGCCGATACTTCGCGCAAGTTGTGGCTGGGGATCTCGGTGGCCAGACCCACGGCGATGCCCGAGGCGCCGTTCAGCAGCGCAAATGGCAGGCGTGCCGGCAACTGGCGCGGTTCTTCGGTGCTGCCGTCGTAGTTGGGGATGAAGTCGACCGTGCCTTCGTCGATCTCGTCCATCAGCAACCGGGCGATCGGCGACAGGCGCGCCTCGGTGTAGCGCATCGCCGCGGCGCCGTCGCCGTCACGGCTGCCGAAGTTGCCCTGGCCGTCGATCAGCGGGTAGCGCAGCGCAAAGTCCTGCGCCATGCGCACCAGGGCGTCGTAGGCGGCCTGGTCGCCGTGGGGGTGGAAGCGGCCCAGCACATCGCCCACCACCCGGGCACTCTTCACCGGCTTGGGGATGCCCGCCGCGCCCGGCCCGGTGTGGCCCAGGCCCATGCGCTGCATGCTGTAAAGAATGCGCCGCTGCACCGGCTTGGCGCCGTCGCACACATCGGGCAGGGCGCGGCCCTTGACGACGCTGAGCGCGTACTCCAGGTAGGCACGCTCGGCGTAGTGCGCCAGGGTGATGGCGTCGGGGTTGCCTTCCGGCGGCGGCGGGGTCAGCAGATCGAGTTGGTCGGGCATGGGCTCGGGGTCACGGGCCCGACGGCAACCGCCGGGCAACCCGGTACTGTATATCCGACCATGCCCCGGCCGGCGTCAGCGCAGGCTCAGCGCGGGAACATCTCCCGCAGCTTCAGCTTCCAGAACTTGCCGGTGCTGGTGCGCGGAATGGAGGTGATCACCTCGTAGCGCTCGGGCAACTGCCACTTCACGAAGCCGCGTTCCAGCATCAGCGCGTTCAACTCGGCCGGCGTGGCCGACTGGCCAGGCTTGAAGACGACGCAGGCCAGCGGCCGCTCGCTCCACTTCACGTCAGGGATGGCGACCACCGCGGCCTCGGCCACCGCCGGGTGGCTCATCAGCACGTTCTCCACATCCACGCTGCTGATCCATTCGCCGCCGCTCTTGATCAGGTCCTTCGTGCGGTCGGTGATGCGCACCGTGCCGTATTCGTCCTGGGTGGCCACGTCGCCGGTACGCAGCCAGCCGTCGGCGGTGAACTTGTCCTCCGTCACCGGCACCTCGTGGTAGCTGCCGGTGATGAACGGGCCGCGCACCTGGATCTCGCCCATGGTCTGGCCGTCCCACGGGGCGATCGTGCCCTCTTCGGTCTTCAGCCGCAGGTCCACCAGCGGCGCCACCGTGCCGGCCATCGACGCGCGGCGGTAGCGCTCGTCATCGGTGGCACCGGCCAGTTCGGCCCGCGGATAGCTGATGGTGGCGATCGGGCTGGTCTCGGTCATGCCCCAGCCCTGCATGATCCAGATGCCGTGCCTGTCGAAGGCGCGGATCAGCACCTCGGGCACGGCTGCCCCGCCCACCAGGCTGCGCATGCCCGCGGGCAGCTTCCAGCGGCCCGGGGTCTCGGTCTGGGCGCGGTCGAAGGTCTGGATCAGGCTCATCCAGATGGTCGGCACGCCCAGGCTCAGCGTGGGCGGGTGCAACTGCATCAGGTCCAGCAGGTCGTCGGGGTGCAGGTGCGGACCGGGGAACACCAGCTTGGCGCCGACCATCACCGCGCCATAGGGCATGCCCCAGCTGTTGGCGTGGAACATCGGCGTGACCGGCATCACCACGTCGGTGCCCTTCAGGCCCCAGTGGTCGCCCAGGCTGCCGACCAGCGTGTGCAGCACGGTGCTGCGGTGCGAATAGGCCACGCCCTTGGGCCGGCCGGTGGTGCCGCTGGTGTAGCAGATGGCGATCGGATCGTTCTCGTCATGCGGCGCGATCTGGAAGCCGGCCACGTCGGCGCCGGCCAGGAAGGCCTCGTAGTCGGTGAACTCGGCCGGCACCGGCGCGCCGCTGAACGGAAACACCAGCACCTTTTCGAAACTGTGCAGCGGCATCACCTGACGGAACAGCGGCAGCAGCACGTCGTCGACGATGATGAAGCGGTCCTTGCAGTCGGCGGCAATCCAGCCGATCTCCTCGGCCGACAGGCGCAGGTTCAGCGTGTGCATCACGCCGCCGGCGGCCGGGATGCCGAAGTAGGCCTCCAGGTGGGCATGGTGGTTCCAGCACAGCGTGGCCACGCGGTCGCCCTTGCGCAGGCCCGCCGCCTTCAGCGCGGCGGCCAACTGCAGCGTGCGCTGGTGCCACTGGCCATAGGTGTGGGTGCGCAGGCTCTTGTCGGGCAGGCGCGAGACGATGGTGTTGCGCTTGAACAGCGTGCCCGCACGGTCCATGAAATGCAGGATGGACAGCGGCACATTCATCATCGTGGCTTGCATGGGCAGTCTCCGGGCGGCCTGGGAATTGGCGCGGATGATGCGTGAAAACACCGCCCCGCAGCCGTCGCTTGCGTGTCAAGGCGCCGGCCGGGCGCGCCCTACCCTCGTGGCATGGACTTCAACCTCAGCGACGACCAGCAGCAGATCGTGGACGCGATCGGCCGGCTGTGCCAACCCTTCGACGCCGACTACTGGCTGCAGAAGGACACCGACGGCGGCTTCCCGCATGATTTCCATCAAGCGCTGGCGCAGGCCGGCTGGCTGGGCATCGCGATGCCGCCAGCCTTCGGCGGTGCCGGCCTGGGCATCACCGAGGCGGCGCTGATGATGCACACCATCGCCGCCACCGGCGCCGGGCTGTCGGGCGCGTCTGCCGTGCACATGAACATCTTCGGCCTGCATCCGGCCGTGGTGTTCGGCACCGATGCACAGAAGGCGCGCTGGCTGCCGCCGCTGATCGCTGGCCAGGACAAGGCCTGCTTCGGCGTGACCGAGCCCGACAGCGGCCTGAACACGCTGGGCCTGAAGACAAGGGCGGTCAGGCACGGCGACCACTACCGCGTCAACGGCCAGAAGCTGTGGATCAGCTCAGCCCAGGTGGCCAACCGCATCCTGCTGCTGACCCGCACCACGCCGCAGGACGAATGCAAGGGCACCGAGGGCCTGAGCCTGTTCTACACCGCACTCGACCGCAGCGCCATCGCGGTGCACGAGATCCCGAAGATGGGCCGCAAGGCGGTCGACAGCAACCAGCTGTTCATCGACGACCTGCGCATCCCGGTCGAAGACCGTATCGGCGAGGAAGGCAAGGGCTTTTCCTACATCCTGCACGGCCTGAACCCCGAGCGCATCCTGATCGGCGCCGAGGCCATCGGCCTGGGCCGCGCCGCGCTGGCCCGCGCGGCCAGCTATGCCAAGGAGCGGGTGGTGTTCAACCGCCCCATCGGCCAGAACCAGGGCATTGCCCACCCGCTGGCGCGCAACTGGATGGAACTGGAAGCCGCCCACCTGATGGTGCACAAGGCCGCCACGCTGTACGACAGCGGCCAGCCCTGCGCCGCCGAGGCCAACGCCGCCAAGTTCCTGGGCGCCGAGGCCTGCTTCAAGGCCTGTGAGTCGGCCATGTTCACCCACGGCGGCATGGGCTACGCCAAGGAGTACCACGTCGAGCGCTACCTGCGTGAAGCGTGGATCCCGCGGCTGGCGCCGGTCAGCCCGCAGCTGATCCTGTGCTTCATCGCAGAGAAGGTGCTCGGCCTGCCCAAGAGCTACTGATCGTCAGTCATCAACGAAACGTCAGATCGATTCAGGCTGGTTTTTATTGTGGCCTGGCCTGGCGAGAATGCGGGCCATCTGCATTCTGCGCACACCCTGCGCCTGCCACCATGAAACGCATTGCCCTGTTCATCGCCACCAACCTGGGTGTCATGCTGGTGCTCGGCCTGGCCGTGCACCTGCTGGGGCTGAACCGCTTCCTCACCGCCAACGGCCTGAACCTGACCTCGCTGCTGGGCTTTGCGCTGGTGATGGGCTTCGGCGGCGCCTTCATCTCGCTGCTGATCAGCAAGCCGATGGCCAAGTGGACCACCCGCCTGCAGCTGGTCAACGGCTCGCCCGATCCCACCCACCGCTGGCTGGTGCAGACGACCGAGCGCTTTGCGCAGAAGGCAGGCATCCAGACGCCCGAGGTCGGCATCTACGAAGGCCCGCCCAACGCCTTTGCCACCGGCGCGTTCAAGAATTCGGCGCTGGTGGCGGTGTCCACCGGTCTGCTGCAATCGATGACCAAGGAAGAAGTCGAGGCCGTCATCGGCCACGAGGTGGCCCACGTCGCCAACGGCGACATGGTGACCATGGCGCTGATCCAGGGCGTGATGAACACCTTCGTGGTCTTCCTGTCCCGCGTGATCGGCTACTTCGTCGACAAGGTGGTGCTGCGCAACACGAACGACGGCCCGGGCATGGGCTACTACATCACCACTGTCGTGCTCGACATCCTGCTGGGCGTGGTGGCCGCCATCATCGTGGCCTGGTTCTCGCGGCAGCGCGAATACCGCGCCGACGCCGACGCCGCCACCCTGATGGGCCGCAAGCAGCCGATGATCAATGCCCTGGCCCGCCTGGGCGGGCTGGACCCCGGCGAGATGCCCAAGGCCATGCAGGCGATGGGCATCAGCGCCCGCCCCAGCGGCCTGATGGCGCTGTTCTCCAGCCACCCGCCGATGGAAGAGCGCATCGCCCGCCTCAAGGGGCAGTGACGCACCCTGGCATGGTGCCCGCCACAATGGCGTGATGCCACATGCCCTCGATCCGCTGCGCACGGCGCTGCTGACCAGCCTGGCGCTGGTGGCATTTGCCGGCAACTCGCTGCTGTGCCGGCTGGCGCTGAAGCAGACCAGCATCGATCCCGCCAGCTTCACCAGCGTGCGGCTGGCATCGGGTGCGCTGGTGCTGGCGCTGCTGGTCGCCTGGCGCGGCCGCGGCCAGCCGGGCGCTGCCCTGCCCTGGGCAGCTGGTGACTGGACCTCGGCGCTGGCGCTGTTCGTCTATGCGGCCGGCTTCTCGTTCGCCTATGTCAGCCTGAGCGCCGCCACCGGCGCGCTGCTGCTGTTCGGCGTGGTGCAGACCACGATGATCGGCTGGGGCCTGTGGCGCGGTGAACGGCTGCGGCCGCTGCAGTGGCTGGGCCTGGCGGCGGCCAGCGCCGGGCTGGTGTGGCTGCTGTTGCCGGGGCTGGCCACGCCGTCCTTGTCGGCCGGCCTGCTGATGGGTGGCGCCGGCGTGGCCTGGGCGGTGTACACGCTGCGCGGCCGCACCGCAGGCGGCGACCCGACGGCCGTCACGGCCGGCAACTTCCTGCGCGCCACGCCGCTGGCGCTGGGGGTGAGCACCGTGATGGCCGCCCAGATGCGCTGGGACGGGCCGGGCGTGCTGCTGGCGCTGGCGTCGGGCGCCCTGGCCTCCGGCATGGGCTATGCCATCTGGTACACCGCACTGCGCGGGCTGACGGCCACGCGGGCCGCCATCCTGCAGCTCAGCGTGCCGGCACTGGCCACCGCCGGCGGGGTGGCGCTGCTGGGCGAGCCGCTCACGCCGCACCTGCTGGGTGCGTCGCTGGCGGTGCTGGGCGGGGTGCTGGTGGTGACCCTGGCGCGGGCGCCGGCCCCCACAGCACCGCGGCCACCTCTGCCGGGTCGGTGAGCGGGCGCACGCGGTCGAACGCGGCCTGGGCCTCGGGGTAGCGGCGGCGCAGCAGGTTCAGCCATTGCTTGAGCCGCCCGGCGCGGTGGCGCGGCGCCGCCTGCAGTGCCACCAGATCCCAGAAGCGCAGCAGCCCGGGCTGCAGGTCGGCCCAGGTCACCGGGTGCGGCGGTGCGCCATCGGCCGCGCGCAGTGCCCAGGCCAGGCCAGGGTCGGCCACCTGGCCGCGGCCCAGCATCAGGCCGTGGCAGCCCGACTCGGCCCGCGCCCGCTGCGCATCGGCCACTGTCCAGATCTCGCCATTGGCGATCACCGGTACGGGCACGGCAGCACGGATGTCGGCCACCCGGTGCCAGAAGGCGGGCGGCCTGTAGCCCTGCAGCTTGGTGCGTGCATGCACCACCAGCTCGCCGGCGCCGCCGGCGGCCAGCGCCTGGGCGGCTTCCACCCGGCCGTCGTCGTCGCGGTGGCCCAGCCGCATCTTGGCCGACACGGGCAGATGGGCCGGCACCGCCCGCCGCACCGCCGCCGTGATGGCGTGAAGCAACTCCGGCTCGTCCAGCAGCACCGCGCCGCCGCGGTGGCGGTTCACCGTCTTGGCCGGGCAGCCGAAGTTCAGGTCGATGCCCTCGGCGCCCAGTTCGGCCAGGCGGGCGGCGTTGTCCGCCAGGCACTGCGGATCACTGCCCAGCAACTGCGCGCGCACCGGCGTGCCGGCCTGCGTGCGGCTGCCGCGCAGCAGTTCGGGCATCACCCGGGTGAACACCCGCTCGGGCAGCAGCTGGTCGGTGATGCGGATGAACTCGGTGACACAGCGGTCGATGCCGCCCACCGCCGTCAGCACCTGGCGCAGCGGGTGGTCCAGCAGGCCTTCCATGGGCGCCAGCAGGATGGTCATGGTGCGCGGCCTGCAGCTACACCAGCAGCATCACCGCCACCCAGGCCATGCCCACGCCGGACGCCATGCGGCTGCGCGGCGGCGCGCGCCCCACGGCCGCCAGCAGGAACAGGTTGTAGGGCAGCGGCAACAGGTGGATGGCCACGGCCACCCAGGACGGCCCGCCCTGGGTGGCGGCGATCAGTGCCGCAAAGGTGAACAGCACGTTGACGGCGGTGCCCACGCCCAGCATGTCGCGCCAGAACACGGTGCGCAGCGGCACATCCCCGCGCCAGCGCCTGGCGATGAAGCCCTGCGACGCTGTCATGGCAGCACCTTGGTGACGAAGTACACCGCCGCCTTGAACGCGGCAAACACCACACCCGACACCACGGCCGCCGACACGGCCGCCACCGCCAGGCCAGCCAGGATCCAGAAGCCGTCCCGCTCCAGGATGCCGAGGGCCAGCATGCTGATGGCCAGCGCCGGCAGCATGTTGCCCAGCGGAATCGGCAGCACCAGCACCACGGCCAGCAGCAGGCACACCAGCCCCACCAGGTACTCCATCGGCGGCAGCACCAGCAGGACGGCGCGGGGCCGCAGCAGGCGCTCGGCACGGGCCAGCCAGGGGCTGATGCGCCGCACCAGGCCGGCAAAGTCTTCCCGCGCGATGGTGCGATCGGCGATCACGCCCGGCAACCAGGGCCGCAGCCCGAAGGCCAGCTGGGCCGCCAGGAACACCAGCGGCGCGCCCAGGATGGTGGACGTGCCGGGCGGCACCGGCAGCACGTTGGGCACGGCAAACACGAACAGCAGTGCGGCCAGTGCCCGGTCGCCCAGCGCAGCGAGCAGGTCGCCGATGGAAATGCGGGCGCGGCTGTCGTCCTGCGCCAGGGCCAGCAGCATGCTCAGCAGCGTGGCCTTGGCGGCTGGCCCATCGGCCGGCGCGGTCATGCCGGGGGCACGGCGCCACGGCGCGCCACACGGGGCAGCATCACATTGCGCAGACAGTCCAGCATGCAGATCACCATGCGGGCAGTTTACCGAGCCGGTGTGCGGCGGCGCCGCAGTGCGGCCGTGGCCCACGCGCCGCCGCGGACGGCGCAGCGGCGACAATCCGCAGATGAAAACCCCCTCGCGGCTGCAGCCGCTGCTGGACGAAGGCCTGATCGACAGCGTGCAGCGCCAGCTGATGAGCGGCAAGGAGGCGATGGTGTTCGTGGTGCGCAGCGGCGGAGAGACGGTGTGCGCCAAGGTCTACAAGGAGGCCACCCACCGCAGCTTCCGCCAGGCGGTGGACTACACCGAGAACCGCAAGACCAAGAACAGCCGCCAGGCCCGCGCCATGGCCAAGGGCACCAAGTTCGGCCGCCAGGCGATGGAAGCCGCCTGGCAGAGTGCCGAGGTCGACGCGCTGTACCGCCTGGCCGCCGCCGGCGTGCGGGTGCCGCGGCCGATCAACTTCCATGAAGGCGTGCTGCTGATGGAACTGGTGTGCGACGCCCAGGGCGACGCCGCCCCGCGCCTGAACGACATGGCCTTCACGCCCGACGAGGCCCGTGCCCACCATGCCACCCTGGTGCGCGAGGTGGTGCGCATGCTGGCCGCCGGCGTGGTGCATGGCGACCTGAGCGAATTCAACATCCTGGTGGGCGCCGATGGGCCGGTGATCATCGACCTGCCGCAGGCGGTGGACGCCGCCGGCAACAACCACGCCAAGGCCATGCTCGAACGCGACGTGGCCAACCTGCGCCACTACTTCGGCCGCTTTGCGCCCGAACTGCTGGCCACCGACTACGGCCGCGAGATCTGGGCCCTGTTCGAAAAGGGCCTGCTGCAGGCCGACACCCCGCTGACCGGCCGCTTCACCCAGCCGGTGAAGCCGGTGAACCTGGGCGACGTGCTGGCCGTCATCGACGATGCCAAGGACGAGGAAGCCGCCCGCCGACTGAGGATGCAAACCCCGCGATGACGCCCGAACAACAAGCCCATGCCCAAGCCGAAACCCGCGCCTGGGTCGACCGTGCCGTGATCGGCCTGAACCTGTGCCCGTTTGCCAAGGCGCCGCAGGTCAAGGGCCAGGTGCGCTATGTGGTCAGCGCGGCCGACGACCCCGCCGCTCTGCTGGCCGACCTGGTGGCCGAGCTGGAACGGCTGGCCGAAGCGCCGCCCGAGCGCCTGGAGACCACGCTGCTGATCCACCCGCGCGTACTGACCGACTTTGCCGAGTACAACGACTTCCTCGCCATCGCCGAAGACACGGTGGCCGAACTCGACCTGGAAGGCGTGCTGCAGGTGGCCAGCTTCCACCCCCAATACCAGTTCGACGGCACCGAGCCCGACGACATCACCAACGCCACCAACCGGTCGCCCTACCCCACGCTGCACCTGATCCGCGAAGACAGCATCGACAAGGCGGTGGCGGCCTTCCCCGACGCCGAGGCCATCTACGAGGTCAACATGGCGACGATGGAACGCCTGGGGCCGGACGGCTGGGCGGCGCTGCAGCAGCAGTGCCGGGACGACGCGAAGCGCTGAGCGCGTCAGCGGGCGGTGGCTGCAGCTTCCAGGCCCAGCGCCATCCGGGCCTGGTATTCACGGTCGAGCAAGCTCATCACGATCAGGCTGTCATAGCCGTCGGCGGCGTTGCCGGTCAGGCGCACGCTTTCACGCAGCCGGCCTTCCTCGACGAAGCCTTCGCTCAGGTACAGCGTCTGCGCCCGGGTGTTGAGCAGCTTCACGTCCAGCCAGAAGCGGTGGGCATGCAGGTCGCGGAAGGCCAGTTGCTTGAGCAACCGCACCGTGGCCCGGCCCAGTCCCTGGCCCTGGCCGTCGTGGCGCAGCACCAGGCGCTTCAGTTCCACGCTGCGGTGCGGATTGCGGCAGCCCTGCAGGATGACGAAGCCGGCCGGCGTGTAGCCCGCGCCGCTCTCGATGATGAAGTGGCGGAAGTCGGGAAACCGCACCGCGCCTTCATGCTGCGGCCGCTCCCAGGGGGTGATGAACGGCAGGTTGTGGCTGTCAGTCTCGACCTGGATGACGAAGTCCAGGTCGCTCAGCAGCGTGGGCCGCAGGTGCACCCGCTCGGCAGCGGGCTCAGACATCGACCTCGACCGTGTCGCCGTGCAGTTCCATCAGCTCGCGCCGGGATGCGGCCTCGCCCTTGCCCATCAGCTTGGTGAACGAGCCCACGGTCTGTTCGAACGTCAGCAGACCCCAGGCCACCGGCAGCAGGCGGCGGGTCTCGGGGTTGAGCGTGGTCTCCCACAGCTGCTCGGCGCTCATCTCGCCCAGGCCCTTGAAGCGGCTGATGCTCCAGGCGTTCTCCTTGGCGCCTTCCTTGCGCAGCTTGTCCAGCGTGGCGTCGAGCTCGCCCTGGTCCAGCGCATAGATCTTGGCCGCCGGCTTCTTGCCGCGCGCCGGCGCGTCCACACGGAACAGCGGCGGCTTGGCGATGTAGACATGGCCACGCTCGATCAGCTTGGGAAAGTGGCGGAAGAACAGCGTGAGCAGCAGCACCTGGATGTGCGAGCCGTCCACGTCGGCATCACTCAGGATGCACACCTTGCCGTAGCGCAGGCCGCTGAAATCGGGGTTGTCGTTCGGTCCGTGCGGGTCGACGCCGATGGCCACCGAAATGTCGTGGATCTCGTTGTTGGCGAACAGCCGGTCGCGCTCCACCTCCCAGGCGTTCAGCACCTTGCCGCGCAGCGGCAGGATGGCCTGGGTCTCCTTGTCACGGCCCATCTTGGCGCTGCCGCCTGCACTGTCGCCCTCGACCAGGAACACCTCGTTGAGCAGCAGGTCGCGGCTTTCGCAGTCGGTCAGCTTGCCCGGCAGCACGGCCACGCCGCTGCCCTTGCGCTTTTCCACCTTCTGGCTGGCGCGCTGGCGGGTCTGGGCCTGCTTGATCACCAACTCGGCCAGCTTCTTGCCGAAGTCGACATGCTGGTTCAGCCACAGCTCCAGCGGCGGCCTGGTGAACTGGCTGACCAGGCGCAGCGCATCGCGGCTGTTCAGCCGTTCCTTGGTCTGGCCCTGGAACTGCGGGTCCAGCACCTTGGCACTCAGCACGAAGCTGGCGCGCGAGAACACGTCCTCGGGCATCAGCTTCACCCCCTTGGGCAGCAGGCTGTGCAGGTC
>JAGOBT010000539.1 GCA_017999135.1 Burkholderiaceae bacterium | reverse complement strand
TCAATCCCCCGCATCGCCGCGTGGCCATCATTGCATATGCAATTGTTGTATCTACAATCGCCAAATGTCTGCTGCCGCATCCGAACCCAGCCCCTCGTTGATCGACGCCCTGCCCGAGCCCCTGGGGCCGCCGCGGGGCTGCACGCATTTCCAGCTGCGCCAACTCATGCGCCGGGTGGGGCTGGTCTATGACGCCGAACTGGCCGCCGTGGGCCTGAAGACCAGCCAATATTCGCTGCTGTCCAGCGTGATGCGGCTGGGGCCTGTGCGGCCGGGCGAGCTGGCGGCGGCGATGAAGATGGAGCCGTCCACCCTCACCCGCAACCTCAAGCCCTTGATCGCCAGCGGCTGGGTGCAGCTGCGGCCCGGCGTCGACGGCCGCAGCCGCGCGGTCGAGATCACCGAATCCGGCCGCGCCCTGCGCGAGCGCGCGCGCCGGCACTGGCGCATCGCGCAGGACCGGCTCAACGACAGGCTGGGCCTGCAGCGCGTTGCCGCACTGCACGCCTTGATCGAAGAATCGCTCGCCCTTCTGGACACCCCCGACGAGGACCTCGCCGATGACTGACACGACCGCTGCGCAGCCCACCCCCGCTGCGCCCGCACTGCTGTGGCCCGTCTGGCTCGTGCTGCTGGCCGCGGCCGGCACCTACGCGCTGACCATGGGCTCGCGCCAGTCCATGGGCCTCTTCCTCGGCCCGATGAACACCGCCACCGGTCTGGGCCTGGGCAGCATCAGCCTGGCCTTTGCCTTCGGCCAGCTGTGGTGGGGCCTGACCCAGCCCTTTGCCGGTGCGATGGCCGACAAGGTGGGCGCTGGCCGCGTGCTGCTGCTGGGCGCGGCGCTGGTGGCACTGGGCACCTACCTGACACCGCTGATGACCACCACCGGCGGGCTGATCTTCGCCATCGGCGTGCTGTCGGCCGGCGGTGCCGGCATGGCCGGTCCGGCGGTGCTGATGGCCACCACCACGCGCCTGATCCCGGCCGATTGGCGCGGGCTGGCCACCGGCATCGTCAACGCCGGTGGCTCATTTGGCCAGTTTGTCATGGCGCCGCTGGCCGGCGCCCTGCTGGCCGGCCTGGGGTGGGTGCAGGCGATGCAGATCATGGGACTGCTGGTGCTGCTGTGTCTGCCGGCGGCCTTCGTCTTGAAGGGCCGCGGCGCGCCAGCCGCCACAGCCGGCCAGAAGAAGATCAGCACGCGAGAAGCCGTACGCACCGCCGTGCAGGACCGCTCATTCCGGCTGCTGGCGGCGGGCTTTTTTGTCTGCGGCTTCCACGTGGCCTTCCTGGGCACGCACCTGCCGGGTGTCATTGCGTCCTGCGGCCTGCCGCTGGCCTACGGCGCTTGGGCGCTGGCGGTCCTGGGGCTGTTCAACATCGTGGGCAGCGTCACCATGGGCTGGGCCATGGGCCGCTGGCGCATGAAGTCGCTGCTGTCTGCGGTCTACGCCGCGCGGGCCATGGCGGTGCTGGCCTTCATGCTGGCGCCCAAATCAGGCACCGTCGTGCTGGTCTTCGCGGCCTTCATGGGCCTGACCTTCCTGTCCACCGTGCCGCCCACCGCGGGGCTGGTGGCCAAGTTCTTCGGTCTGTCGCACATGGCCACGCTCATCGGCGTGGTGATGCTGACGCACCAGATTGGCGGCTTTCTCGGCGCCTGGCTGGGCGGCAAGGTCTTCGAAGCCACCGGCAGCTTCGACACGATCTGGATGATCGACATCGCATTGGCCGTGGCTGCCGCGCTGGCCCACCTGCCGATCCGCGAGGCGCACCTGGCGCCCCGCGTGGCAACCGCGTCCTGAGCCGGTCAGGCCTGCCGTGAGCCACTGGCGCCGCCGGCCAGGAGCGCGCAGATCGACAGGCCGGGCGGGCTCAGCGCACCACCATCGCCGTGAACGGCCAGACGTAAGCCTGCAGCGTCACGAAGATGCCCACCAGGCAGGCCAGCGCAATGGAGTGGAAGAACACATAGCGAAGGATGTCGCCTTCGTGGTTGAACCAGCGTGTGGCGGTGGAGGCCACGACGATCGACTGCGCGTCGATCATCTTGCCCATCACGCCACCCGAGCTGTTCGCCGCGCCCATCAGGTTGGGGCTTAGCCCAAGCTGCTCGGCCGCCACCTTCTGCATGCCGCCGAACAGCACGTTGCTGGCGGTATCGGAGCCGGTCAGCGCCACACCCAGCCAGCCCATCAGCGTGCCGAAGAACGGGTAGAGCCAGCCGGTATTGGCGAATGCCAGGCCCAGCGTCGTGTCCGTGCCCGAGTAGCGCGTCAGCGTGCCCAGCGCGAGCATCAGCACGATGGTCAGCAGCGAATAGCGCACCAGCCAGAACGTCTTGCCGAAGGTCTTGATCAGCTGCAGCGGGCTGTAGCGCGCCACCAGACCGCCGACGATCGCGGCCAGCAGGATGCCGGTGCCCGTGGCCGACAGCAGGCCGAAGGCATACACCGCGGCCTCCTTGGTCGGCGTCCTGACCACCGGGGGCATCTTCTCGACGAGCAGGTGCAGACCTTCGATCTTCAGGGCGGGCGCAAAGATGCCGTTGAGGTAGGTCTTCACCACGGGCAGACCCCAGATGAAGACAAACACCGACAGGAAGACCCAGGGCAGCCAGGCGCGGATCAAGGCGGCGCGCGAGTGGCGCGTCGGCGCGGCCATGGCGTGCGCTTCCCCGCCGTCCTTCTCATGGCCCTTGAGCGAGACCGACCGCCAGATGGTCTTGGGCTTCCACACCTTCAGGAACGACACCAGGCAGACCATCGAGACCACGGCCGCGATGACGTCGACCAGTTCGGGCCCGATGTAGTTCGACACCAGGAACTGCGTCACCGCGAAGCTTGCGCCGGTGACCAGGATCGCGGGCCAGATCTCCCACATCGCCTTGCGGCCGGCAAAGGCCCAGATCAGCCAGAACGGCACCAGCAGGCTGAAGAAGGGCAGCTGGCGGCCGATCATGGCCGACAGCGCCATGAGGTCGTAGCCATGCACCTTGGCCAGCGTGATGACCGGCGTGCCCAGCG
>JAGOBT010000538.1 GCA_017999135.1 Burkholderiaceae bacterium | reverse complement strand
GTCTTCGCCCAGCCGGTAGGGCTTCTGGGTCGGCACGAACAGGCCGCCATCGGTGAGCAACGGGATGTAGGCCGCGTACAGCGCACCTTTCTCGCGGAACACCAGCTGGATGACGCTGGGGCGCGCGGCAGTGGCACCCACGCCATTGGCATGGGCCACCTGGCCACCACTCGCGGCAAACGGGCTGGAATCGCTCATCGCACCGAGTGTAGCGAAGCGCTGCCCGCCGCAGACCCGCGTGCCGCGCCGGGTGCCGGCCAGACCGCACGCGCCTGCGCCACCAGTGATTCGACCAGCAATGCCGCGCTCCAGGGATGCTCGTCGTGCCGGGCCACGCGCTGCAGCGCCTGCTGCCAGCCGTGCAGCGCCTGTGCATCGGCGCCGGCCGGCAGGCTGCCCGCGGCGAAGAAGCGCGGTATGCCGCCGGCGGCCTGCACCTGGGCGTCATGCGCCAGCTTCAGCAGCAGTTCCACCACCCGCGGCACAGGCCGACCCTGCAACAGCGCGGCATCTCCGGCCGCCACCCGGCGCGGCAGGCCGGCCAGCGCCATCGGCGTGAACCCCTCCTGCGCCCAGGCCAGCGCCTCCAGCGGGCTGCCGCCGGCCAGGGCCAGCAGGCCGTCAGGCGCCTCCAGCCCCTGCCCTTGCAGCCAGCTGCGCGCCTGCTCCGGCGGTGGCAAGGTGATGCGCAGGCGCTGGCAGCGGCTGCGCACCGTGGGCAGCAGGTGCTCGGGGTCGGCGCTGGTCAGCAGCACCCGCATCTGGCCGGGCGGTTCTTCCAGCGTCTTCAACAGCGCGTTGGCGGCTGACAGGTTCAGCGCATCGGCCGGGTGCAGAAGCAGCACCTTGGCGCGGCCGCGGCCGCTGGTCTGCTGGGCCCAGTCGATGGCGGCGCGCACCTGGTCGATGCGCAGTTCGCGGCTGGGCTTGGCGTCGCCCTTGGGGGCGATGTAGTCGTCCTCGTCGGTCCAGCCGCGCTGCACGCGCAAGGCGGCAGGCAGCACCAGACGCAGATCGGGGTGGGCGCGGGTGGCCACCAGGTGGCAGCTGGCGCAGTGGCCACAGGCGCGCGCTGCCGCGGTGCCGGCGGGTACGCTTTCGCACAGCAGCGTCTGCGCCAGCAGCACCGCCATGTCGAAGTGGCCGGCGCCGGCCGGGCCGTGGATCAGCAGCGCGTGGGCGCCGGCCAGCTGCCGCGCGCCGGCCAGGCCCGCGGCCAGCCAGGGCAGCGGCAGTTGGCCGTCTGGCTGCACGCCCAGCGGCGCGGCCGGGCCGTCACGGCTGGTGGCATCGGCCTTGGCCATCAGGCGCCCTGCCCTGCGGCCACCGGCCGGCTGAAGACGGCCTGCTGCACCGCGGCCCACACCACCTCGCGCGGCTGGTCGGCGTCGATGCGCGCGAAGCGCCGCGGGTCGGCCGCGGCGCGGCGGGCGTAGCCGGCACGCACCCGGTCGAAGAAGGCCAGGTCTTCGCTTTCCAGCCGATCGGCGTCGCGTGCAGCGGCGCGGCGACGGGCGGCCACGGCGGGCGGCAGATCGAACCACAGCGTCAGGTCGGGCTGCACCAGGCCGCCGGCGTCGTCGGCCTGCACCCAGGTTTCCAGTTGCGCCAGCACCGCCGTGTCGAAGCCGCGGCCGCCGCCCTGGTAGGCAAACGTGGCATCGGTGAAGCGGTCGCACAGCACGACCTGGCCGGCTGCCAGGGCGGGCTGGATCACGCAACGCAGGTGGTCGCGCCGGCCGGCAAACACCAGCAATGCCTCGGTCAGCGCGTCCATGGGCTGGTGCAGGAACAGGCTGCGCAGCTGTTCGGCCAGCGGCGTGCCACCAGGCTCGCGGGTCTGCTGCACGGTGTGGCCCTGCGCCCGCAGCGCTGCGGCCAGGGCGTCGATGTGCGAGGACTTGCCGGCACCGTCGATGCCTTCGAAGCTGATGAAGCGGCCGCGGCTCATGGCCTGGCTGCAGGTGGCTGGATGCCGCGCTGGTATTGGTTCACCGCACGATTGTGCGCCGCCAGGTCGGCACTGAAGACGCTGCTGCCGTCGCCGCGGGCCACGAAGTACAGCGCTGGCGTGGCCGCCGGCTGCACAGCAGCGCGCAGCGACGCCAGGCCCGGCATCGCGATCGGCGTGGGCGGCAGGCCGCGGCGGGTGTAGGTGTTGTAGGGCGTGTCGGTCTGCAGGTCGCGCTTGCGCAGGTTGCCGTCGAAGGCCTCGCCCAGGCCGTAGATCACCGTCGGGTCGGTCTGCAGCGGCATGCCGATGCGCAGCCGGTTGATGAACACGCCGGCCACCAGGCCGCGATCGGCGGGCCGGCCCGTCTCCTTCTCGACAATGGAGGCCAGCACCAGCGCCTGCTCGGGCGTCTGCAGCGGCAGGTCGGGGGCGCGGGCGGCCCACACCTCGGCCAGGCGCTGGGTCTGGGCAGCCGCGGCGCGCTTGAGCACCGTCAAGTCGCTGACGCCGCGGCTGTACAGGTAGGTGTCGGGGAAGAAGCGGCCCTCGGCCGGCACGCCGGGCAGGCCGAGGGCCGTCATCAGCTCGGCCTCGGGCAGTGCCGCGCCCTGCTGATTCAGGTGCGGCGCGGCGGCCAGCGCCGCACGGAACTGCCGGAAGGTCCAGCCCTCGATCAGCCGCACCCGCTCGAAGGCTTCGTCGCCCTGCACCATGCGCGCCAGCAGGCTGCGCGGCGTGGCGCCGGGCTCGATCTCGTAGCTGCCGGCGCGGATGCGGCGTGCGTCCCCGCTGAAGCGGAACCAGGCAAACAGCCAGTCGGCATCGGTCTGCACGCCGGCGCGCACCCAGGCGGCAGCCACCTCGCGCGGGGGGGTGCCGGGTTCGATCGACAGCTCCACCGCCGGCGTGGCCAAGGTCAGCGGATGGTCCAGCCACCAGCGCACCGCGCCGGCGGCGTCCAGGGCAGACAGCAGCGCAGCCAGCAGCAACCAGAGGATCAGACGCCAGGGCTTCATGCCGTGCGTGGCCAGGCAACCAAGGCGCCAGCAGGGTGGAGGGGGCGTGATGATAATGGCCGCATGAC
>JAGOBT010000537.1 GCA_017999135.1 Burkholderiaceae bacterium | reverse complement strand
GCCGGGTAGCGCTTGATCACCTTGTTGGCGAACAAGCGGCTCAGCCGGGGGTCGTTGCGGGTGTCCACCATCTGCGGCTCGCCGATGGCGCGCAGCATGCGCTCGGCGGCGGTGGAATAGGCGATGGGGTTGCGTTTGCACTCGGCGAGGTAGTCCTCGAGGGACATTTCCTCTTCACGGGTGCGTTCGTAGCGGGCGGCAAAGCTGCTGATCACGTCCATGAGGACCTCCTTGATCGGACACAGCACCGATGCGGGGATCAGCCCCATCGGTGGCGGGGAAGTTCTGATGAAGTCCCGGCTTCACAGGCCCAGGCTCCATCAGAGCTTTCCGGTCAATACGCGTGCATCTAGCGGGTCATGAGTCTCCAGCTTCGTTCAACTCGGTGCGTGTCGGTCACCCGATCAGCACCTGCATTGCCTGCCTTCTTGCGTGGTAACAGCAAGCTGCGCGCCAGCCCGTGTGCTGTGCGCCTGCCCATCTCAACGCCCCGATCTGGCATGACGCTGACAAGCATGCACCGACTTTGCGCATTTGCAACTGTGCTTGCCGCTTGGCGGTGCCCATTGGTCGGTTGCGGATCTGAACGCATGCGCCATTGGTGCATGCATGGCCGGCACCGCGGGCGCATGCACCGATGTCACCCTGTTCAGCGCGGGGCTGAACGGCGTCACTTCGTGCGGCCGCCGATGGCACTGCCGCTGGCGCCTGCACGCCAGGCACGCGGCGTGCAGCCATGGTGGCGGCGGAACTCGGCACTGAAGTAGCTGTGGTTGGCAAAGCCGCAGGCCCAGGCCACCTGCTTGCCCGGCATGGTGGTGTCGCGCAGCAGCCGCGCCGCGCGCGCCATCCGCTGGCCGGTGATGAAGGCCACCAGCTGCCCACCGGTGCAGCGCCGGAACACATGCGACAGGTGGTCGGGCGTGCAGCCCGACTGGGCGGCCAGGCTGCGCACACCCAGCTGCGGGTCGCCCAGCTGGTTCTGCACCAGCACCCGCAGCCGGGCCACCAGCGCCGGCTCGGCCGGGCCGGTGGCGGGCCGGGCGTTCAGCAGGCGCAGCGCGGCCGCCAGCGCCGCACACACCAGGCTGCGGGCTTGCGCCGCCGCCCAGGGCCCGTCGCACGCGGGGCCGGGTGGCGCAGCCGCGGCCAGCCAGCCCTGCACCGCGCCGGCGGGGGCGTCGGTGCGCAGTTCCAGGTGGGCGATGCCGGGCCGGCCAGGCGTGGTCTCGTGGGCCAAATGGCAGCCCAACTGCGGGCCGTCGGCCTGCAGCACGAGATTGGCGAAGGCCTCGCCCGCGTCTCCCGCCCGCACCTGCTCGTCGTGCAGCAGGCGGGGCGGCAGCAGCAGGGCTTGCCCGGGTGCAAGCGTCAGCCCGCCCCGCGGAAACCGGAATCGGGTGTGGCCGGCCAGCTGCAGAAACAGTTCAGGCACCAGGTGGAAGTGGCCAGGGCCCCGCTCGCCCAGGTCACCGGCCGGGCCCAGCTGCAGCGGCCACGCGCCGCTGCCCAGGCCGGCCAGTGCATCGGCCAGGCCCTGGCGCAGGCGGGCGGCCGCAGGGGTGGCCAAGGGCGCGGGCGTGGGTGGCATCTGGTGATCCCGGATTTCTGACAATCTTCGCAGCTTTCTGACAGCGACCACGCTTGGCTCCGGCGTGTCGTGTTCTCTACGCTCGGTGCCGTGCTGGCCGCGTGGCCACCACCACGGAACCCACAGGATCGACCATGACCACCCCCCTTGCCGAGCCCTTGCGCGTCGTCGTCTGGAACGAGTTCGAGCACGAGCGCGAGAACGCCGCCGTGCGTGCCATCTACCCTGACGGCATCCACGCCACCATCGCCCAGGCGCTGGGCCGCATGCCGGGGCTGGGACACGCTGCCCGGCCGCTGCAGATCGGCACCGCCACGCTCGGCGAGCCCGAGCATGGCCTGACCGAGGCCCGCCTGGCCGCCACCGACGTGCTGCTGTGGTGGGGCCACAAGGCCCATGCCGCGGTGGACGACGCCGTGGTCGACCGGGTGCAGCGCCGCGTGCTCGAAGGCATGGGTCTGATCGTGCTGCACTCGGGCCACTTCTCGAAGATCTTCCGCCGGCTGATGGGCACGCACTGCTCGCTGAAGTGGCGCGAGGCGCACGAGATGGAGCGCGTCTGGGTGGTCGAGCGCAGCCACCCCATCGCCGCCGGCCTGGGCGAGCACTTCGAGCTGCCGAACGAGGAGATGTACGGCGAGCGCTTCGACATCCCGGCGCCCGACGAACTGGTGTTCCTCAGCTGGTTCGAAGGCGGCGAGGTGTTCCGCTCGGGCTGCTGCTGGCAGCGCGGCCATGGCCGGGTGTTCTATTTCCGCCCAGGCCATGAAGCCTACCCCACCTACCACGACGCCAACGTGCAGCGGGTGCTGGCCAATGCGGTGCAGTGGGCCGCGCCGCGGGTGCAGATCACCGACATCTGCCCGATGACCGCGCCGCTGGAGCCGCTGAGTGCCAAGACCGGCGCCTTCGCCCGGGTGGGCATCGTGCAGACGCAGGAGGACCTGCAATGAACGGCGACTACGTGGTGGAAGGCCCGGCCGACGCCCGTCCGGCCGACGGTGGCGCACGCCTGCGCGTGGGCATCATCGGCCTGGGCATCGGCCGCATGCACATCGACGGCTGGCGCGAGCACCCGCAGGCCGACGTGGTGGCCATCGCCGACACCGACGCCGCCCGCCTGGCCAAGGTGGGCGACAGCCACGCCATCGCTGCCCGCTACACCGATCCGCTGGCCATGCTGGCGGCCGAGCGGCTGGACGTGGTCAGCGTCTGCGTGCCCAACAAGTTCCACCTGCCGCTGACGCTGGCGGCGCTGGACGCCGGCTGCCATGTGCTGTGCGAGAAGCCGATGGCGCTGTCGGCCGCCGAAGGCCGCCAGATGCTGGCTGCGGCCCAGCGCACCGGCAAGCGGCTGATGATCAACTTCAGCTACCGCTTCTCGGCGCAGTCGCGCGCGCTGAAGGCCCAGGTGGATGCCGGCACCTTCGGTGACTTCTACTTCGGCCGCAC
>JAGOBT010000536.1 GCA_017999135.1 Burkholderiaceae bacterium | reverse complement strand
CAGCCGGGTGTGGCCTTCGGGCTGGCGCGCAAGCTGCTGGCCTTCAACGCCGGCGCGGCGCCGGGCGCAGCGCCACGGGTGGAGGTGGTGATCCTGTCGCGCAACGACCCGGTGTCGGGGCTGCGGGTGTTCCGCTCCTGCAAGCACGATGGCCTGGCGGTGGAGCGCGGCGTGTTCACCCGCGGCGCGCCGCCCTGGCGCTACCTGCAGCCGCTGGGGGCGCAGCTGTTCCTCTCGGCCAACGAGGCCGACGTGCGTGCCGCGCTGGCCGCCGGCGTGCCCGCCGCGCGGGTGCTGCCGCAGCCGCCGCTGGTGCAGGCGGCCCATCCGCACGAGCTGCGCATCGCCTTCGACGGTGACGCGGTGCTGTTCTCGGACGAAGCCGAGCAGGTCTACCAGCGCGACGGCCTGGCCGCCTTCCAGCAGCATGAACAGGCCCAGGCCGCCACGCCGCTGCTGCCGGGGCCGTTCAAGCCGCTGCTGCAGGCGCTGCAACAGTTGCACCGGGCCGGCGGTGCGTCAGGCATGCGGGTGCGCACCGCGCTGGTGACGGCGCGCAGCGCGCCAGCCCATGAACGCGCCATCCGCACGCTGATGGACTGGCAGATCGAGGTCGACGAGGCGATGTTCCTCGGCGGCCTGGCCAAGGGCAGCTTCCTGCGGGCGTTCGAGCCCGATTTCTTCTTCGACGACCACCCGCGGCATGTGGCAGGCGCGGCCGGGCATGCGCCAGCCGGGCATGTGGTGCATGGCGTGAACAATCCGCCGCCAGCAGATCAGGTGCGGTAGCCGCGCAAGCCGGCCAGGTCGATCACCCGCACGCCGCCGTATTCGATGCGGATCAGTGCGGCGGCCTGCAGCGCGATCAGCGCCTGGTTGACCCGCTGGCGCGACAAGCCCACCAGCCAGGCCAGCTCTTGCTGGGTGATGCGCAGCAGCTGGCCCACGCCCGGGTACAGCACCGGGTGGAACAGCGACGCCAGGCTGCGCGCCACCCGCGCATCGGGCTGGTTGGTGCGGTCGATCTCGCGTGCGGCGATGAACTGGCCCAGCCGCTCGTTGAGCTGGTCCATCACGAAGCGGTTGAACGGGATGCTGCGCTCCAGCAGGCGCCAGAACACCTCGATCGGCAGCCCGGCCACGGTGCTCTTGCGCAGCGCCTCGATGTTGTAGCGGTACACCTCGCGCTTGAGCAGCGTGCCCTCGCCGAACCAGGCGCCCGGCGGCAAGCCGGTGTAGGTGATCTGCTGGCCACCGGCGCCCACGTTGCTCATCTTCAGCAGCCCGTCGACCACGCCGAACCAGTAGTTGCCGGGCGCGCCGTGGCGGCAGACCCGGTCGCCGGGATCGGCGTCACTGACCTGCAGTGCGGCCGCGGCGGCGTGGCGGTCGTCGGCATCCAGCAGCGCCAGCCAGGGGATGCCGGCCAGCTCGGCGCTGGAGGCCTGGCGGGCGCGCTGGCGCAGGCTGGATGCGGGCTGGACGGGCATGTCAGCAATGTCTTGCAGGTGACTGACGCGGACACCTGGGGAAAGTCCGCCCAAGGGATGTCCCGTAAATTGTCGTCGAACCGACAACCTGACGTCAAACTGATCCCTAGCATCCAAACTGCTGCCCGCCTGGTGTTCCATGGCCCGGGTGACGCAAGGAGTGGCTGGTGCAGACGACCTTTCCCCGATTGATGCTCGACCATGCCCAGGCCCGGCCCAACGCGCCGGCCCTGCGCGAGAAGAGCTACGGCATCTGGCAGACGACCAGCTGGGCGCAACTGGCGCTGCTGGTGCGCCAGCTCGCCTGCGGCATGGCCGAGGCCGGCCTGCGCCGCGGCGACCATGTGGTGGTGGTGGGCGACAACCGGCCGCGGCTGTACGCCAGCATGCTGGCGGTGCAGGCGCTGGGCGGCGTGCCGATTCCGCTGTACCAGGACGCGGCCAGCCTGGAATTCGTGTTCCCGATCAACAACGCCGAGGTGCGGTTCGCGGTGGTCGAAAACCAGGAGCAGGTTGACAAGCTGCTGGAGATCCGCGCGCAGTGCACGCAGCTGGCCTGCATCTGGTACGACGACCCGCGTGGCCTGCGCAAGTACGACGAGCCCGGCCTGGCCAGTCTGGATGCACTGATGGAAGCCGGCGCTGCCCGCGCCCAGCGCGATGCCGGCTTCTTCGACGCCGAGGTGGCACGTTGCCAGCCGCAGGATGTGGCGGCCATGTTCTTCACCAGCGGCACCACCGGCAACCCCAAGGGCGTGGTGCACACCCATTTCAGCCTGCTCGACCGCGCCGCCGCCGGCCAGGCCTTCGACAAGCTGACCGCCCAGGAGGAAGTGCTGGCCTACATGCCGCCGGCCTGGATCGGCCAGAACATCTTCAGCTATGCCCAGTGGCTGTGCTGCGGCTACATCGTCAACTGCCCCGAATCGGCCGCCACCGTCACCATCGACCTGAAGGAAGTGGGACCCACCTACTACTTTGCGCCGCCGCGGGTGTTCGAAGGCCTGCTGACCAGCGTGATGATCCGCATGGAAGACGCCAGCCCGCTCAAGCGCCGGCTGTTCAACGCCTGCATGGCGGTGGCCAAGCGGGTGGGCCCGGCACTGCTGGACGGCCAGCCGGTGTCGGCCATCGACAAGCTGAAGTGGACGCTGGGCGACTGGGCCATCTACGGCCCGCTGCGCAACAGCCTGGGCTTCAGCCGGGTGCGGGTGGCCTACACCGCCGGCGAGGCCATCGGCCCCGACCTGTTCACCTTCTACCGCAGCATCGGCGTCAACCTCAAGCAGCTGTACGGCAGCACCGAGACTGCCGTGTTCGTGTGCCTGCAGCCCGACCATGGCGCGCGGGCCGACACCGTGGGCGTGCCGGTGCAGGGCGTGGAGATCCGGCTGGCCGACAACGGCGAGATCATGGTCAAGAGCCCGGGGTTGCTGAAGGAGTACTACAAGAACCCGGTGGCCACGGCCGAGGTGCTGACGGCCGACGGCTGGTACCACACCGGCGACGCCGGCTTCATCGACGACAGCGGCCACCTGAAGATCATCGACCGCCACA
>JAGOBT010000535.1 GCA_017999135.1 Burkholderiaceae bacterium | reverse complement strand
CCTGCTGCGGCGCGTCGAACAGCGCCAGCGTCTCGCCTTCCTCGACCACGTCGCCGTTCTTCATCACCATCACCCGGTGGGCCATGGCGCGGATCACCGCGAGATCGTGGCTGATGAAGATGTAGCTCAGGCCGCGGCGATGCTGCAGTTCGGCCAGCAGGGCCAGTACCTGCTGCTGCACCGACACATCGAGTGCCGACGTCGGCTCGTCCAGCACCAGGATCTCCGGCTCCAGCACCACCGCGCGGGCGATGGCGATGCGCTGGCGCTGGCCGCCGGAAAACTCATGCGGGTAACGCTGCAGCACGCCCTGGATGCCGCGCGCCGCCGACAGACCCACTTCGTCCAGCATGGCCAGCACCTTGGCCTCGCGCTGCGCCGGGCTCAGCTCGGGCTGATGCAGGGCCAGGCCCTCGCCGACGATCTGGCCCACCGTCATGCGCGGGCTGAGCGAGGCAAACGGATCCTGCAGCACCACCTGCATGCGCTTGCGCATGGCGCGCAGGGTGTTGCGGTCGGCGTTGTCGATGCGCGTGCCGTCCAGCCGGATCTCGCCGCTGGCAATCGGCTGCAGCGCCAGCAGCGCCATGCCCAATGTCGTCTTGCCCGAGCCTGATTCACCGACGATGCCCAGCGTCTCGCCACGCCGCAGCTGCAGCGTGGCCTGCTTCACGGCGCGGAACTGCCGCTTGCTGAACCAGCCGGTGGGGATGGCGAACTGCACCTCGGCGGCCTTGGCGTCGACCAGCACCGGCGCATCGGCCGCCACCGGCTGCACCACGCGCTGTGGCCGGGTGGCCAGCAGGCGCCGGGTGTAGGGGTGCTGCGGGTTGGCGAACACCGCCGCTGTGTCGCCGATCTCGACCAGCTGGCCGCGCTCCATCACCCCCACCCGGTGGGTGAAGCGGTTCACCAGGTTCAGGTCATGGGTGATGAACAGCAGGGCCATGCCCATCTCGGCCTGCAGTTCATCCAGCAGCGCCAGGATCTGCGCCTGGATGGTGACGTCCAGCGCGGTGGTGGGTTCGTCGCAGATCAGCAGGCGTGGCCGGCAGGCCAAGGCCATGGCAATCATCGCGCGCTGGCGCTGGCCGCCCGACAGCTCATGCGGATAGGCGTCGACCCGGCGCTCAGGCTCCGGGATGCCGGTGCGCGCCAGAAGCTCGATGGCCCGTGCCCTGGCGGCATTGGGGCGCAGCGCCTCGTGCAGTTCCAGCACCTCGCCGATCTGGTTGCCCACGGTGTACAGCGGGTTCAGCGCGGTCATCGGCTCCTGGAAGATCATGCCGATGCTGGCGCCGCGCAGGCCGCGCATCTGCCGCTCCGTCTGCGTCATCAGGTCGGTGCCGTCGAAGCGGATGGCGCCGGTGCTGGTGGCGGCATCCACCAGGCGCAGCACGCTCAGCGCGGTGATGCTCTTGCCCGAGCCCGATTCACCGACCAGGGCGAACTTCTCGCCCGCGGCGATGGAGAAGGACACGTCGTTGACGACCGTGGACGTGCCGAAGCGCACGCTCAGGTGGTCGACTTCCAACAGGGGGTGGCTGCTCATGTCAAGACTTGCGGGTGTCGAAGGCGTCGCGCAGCGCGTCGCCGATGAAGGTGAGCAGCAGCATGGTGACGGTCAGCAGCACGAAGGTCGGCACGATGATCCACCAGGCATCCAGGTTGGCCTTGCCCTGCTGCAGCAGCTGGCCCAGGCTGGGCACGCTGCCCGGCACGCCCAGGCCCAGAAAATCCAGCGACGTGAGCGCCAGGATGGCCGCGCTCATGCGGAAGGGCAGGAAGGTGATCACCGGCGTCAGTGAGTTGGGCAGCACATGGCGCCAGATGATCTGGCTGTTGCTCAGGCCCAGCGCCCGGGCGGCCTTGACGAATTCCAGATTGCGGTTGCGCAGGAACTCGGCCCGCACATAGTCCGACAGGCCCATCCACCCCCACAGGCTCAGCAGCACCAGCAACAGCAGCAGGCTGGGGTCGAAGATGGACGCAAAGATGATCAGCAGGTACAGCTCGGGGATGGCGCCCCAGATCTCGATCAGCCGCTGCAGCGTCAAATCGATGCGGCCACCGAAGTAGCCCATCAGCGCACCCATGGCCACCCCGATGACGGTGCCGGTGATGGTCAGCGCCAGCGCAAACCAGATGCTGACCCGGAAGCCGTAGACCAGCCGCGCCAGCATGTCGCGGCCCTGGCTGTCGGTTCCCAGCACGTTCTCGGCGCTGGGCGCGGCCGGCGGCGGCAGTTTGGCGAAGTAGTCGATCGACGTGGCCGAATGCGGGTTGGGCGCGCCGACGGCCCAGTTGCCGGGCTGGGCCAGCAGCTGGGTGATGAACGGGTCTTTCCAGTCGGTGGGGGTGATGAAGTCGCCACCCAGGGCCTGCTCGCTGGGGTTGTCGATGATCGGGAAGATCAGCTGGCCATCGATGCGGGCCACGTAGGGCAGGTCGTTGCTGACCAGCTCGGCCAGTGTGGTGACGACCAGCAGCACGATGAACAGCCACAGCGACGCATGGCCCAGCCGGTTGCGGCGAAAGCGCGCCCAGGCCCGCTGGTTCGGTGATGTGCCACGCGCGGCGCGCAGGTCGGCATCGTTGCGGGGCGTGGCAGCGCCGCTGTCGTTGGCGCTGGCGGCCAGATCGGTGCTGCTCATTTCGCCACGCTCCCGAACTGCACGCGCGGGTCGACCACGCGGTAGAGCAGGTCGCTCACCAGCTTCACGGCCAGGCCGATCAGGGTGAACAGGTACAGCGAGCCCAGCACGACAGGGTAGTCACGCCGGATCACCGCCTCGTAGCCCAGCAGGCCCAGGCCGTCCAGGCTGAACAGCGTCTCGATCAGCACGCTGCCGGCGAAGAAGGCGCCGACGAAGGCCGCCGGAAAACCGGTGACCAGCGGGATCAGCGCATTGCGGAAGATGTGCTTGTAGAGCACCCGCTGCTGCGACAGGCCCTTGGCCCGGGCCACCAGCACGTACTGCTTGCGGATCTCCTCGACGAAGGTGTTCTTGGTCAGCATGGTGGTGACGGCGAAGGCGCCGATGGTCAGGCAGATCAGCGGC
>JAGOBT010000060.1 GCA_017999135.1 Burkholderiaceae bacterium | reverse complement strand
AAGGCCAGCAGCATCGTGACGAGCAGGGTCAGTGACATGGATGGGCCGGCCTACTGGGCCGCTTCCAGTTCTTCGTTGATCGGTGCCAGGTGGTGGGCCACCACCGCCAGCATCGCCAACGCCGCACCCACCGGCAGCGCGGCATAGGCCCAGCCCATGCTCAGCTCCATGCTGGCAAAGGTCTGGAAGCGCACCCGCGTCACCAGGCCGATGCCGAACCACACCAGCACCGCCAGGTAGGCCAGTGCGGTGGTGGTGATGACCCAGCGCACCGTGGTCAGCCAGGCGCCGCGGGCGGTGCGCAGCATCAGGTCCACCGACACCAGCGCGCCGCGGCGGAAGGCCACCACGGTGCCCAGCATCACCATCCAGATCAGCAGCCGGCGCATCGATTCCTCGGTCCAGGTGCTGGGCTGCGACAGCACGAAGCGCGCCACCACCTGCCACATGCCCAGGGCGGAGATGGCGGCCAGCAGCAGGCATGCCAGGGTCCAGGCCAGGCTGGTGAGCCAGCGGTCGAGGGTGAGGATGGTGTGGCGCATGGGCGGCCCTGTGCACCCGGGCCGCACGCGCCCGGGTGTGTTTCGAAGCGGACTGGCCGCCTTACCTGACCGCCTGGATCGCCGCGATCTTGTCGGCGCCGAACTCCTTGGCGAATTCGGCATAGGCCGGCGCCACCGCCTTGCGGAAGCTCTCGCCATCGGGCTTCTCGATCACCTGCATGCCGTCCTTCTTGAGCTGCGCGATGCCGCTGGCTTCGTCGTCGTTGACCCGCTTGCGCTGGGCCGCCGCGGCGGCCACCGCGGCACTGGTGAACACCTTCTTGTCGGCGTCCGACAGCTGGGTCCAGACCTTCGGCGTGATCAGGATGACCGCGGGCGAATAGACATGGCCAGTCAGCGACAGGTGCTTCTGCACCTGCGAGAACTTCGCCGACAGGATCACCGGGATCGGGTTCTCCTGGCCGTCAACCGTGCCCTGCTGCAGCGCGGTGAACAGCTCGGGGAAGGCCATCGGCGTGGGCAGGATGCCGAAAGTCTTGTAGCCGGCCATGTGCACCTTGTTCTCCATGGTGCGCATCTTCAGGCCCGATGCGTCGGCCGCCTGGTGGATGGCCCGCTTGTTGTTGGTCATGTGGCGGAAGCCGTTCTCACCCCAGGCCAGGCCGATCAGGCCCTTGGCCTGCATCTTCTTCAGCAGGTCCTGGCCGATGGCGCCGTCGAGCACCTTGCGCGCATGGTCGTAGTCGCGGAACAGGAACGGGATGTCGACGATCTTGACCTCGGGCACGAAGTTGCCCAAGGCGCCGGTGGAGACATTGGTCAGGTCCTGGGTGCCGAGCTGCACCGCCTCGATCTGTTCACGTTCGCCGCCCAGGGCCGAGTTGGGGAAGTGCTGGCAGCTGTAGCGGTTGCCCGTGCCCTTGGCGATCTCGTCGCAGAACACGGCGGCACCCACGCCGTAGTGCGAATCGCGCACTGGCGTGTAGCCGATCTTGAGCACCGTCTGCGCGGCAACGGGTGCCAGTGCGGTGGCGGCCAGCACGGCCAGGGCGGACAGACGGGCGAAGGTGGATTGCGGCATGGCTTGTCTCCAGAAGTTGAAAGGTGGGCGCGCGTCGCGGCGGTCGGCAGCGCGTCGTTGGAATCGGGGGGAAGGCGGCGCCCGCTCAGGTGATGCGGCGGATGCTCTCGGCGATCTCGTCGCGCTGGAACACCTGCTTCCAGTCGTCGCGCATCAGCCGCGGCTTGCCGTTGACGATGGCCTTGTTGCAGGCATCGGAGAACTGGCCGGGGATCTGCTTGAAGATCACTGCCGCCAGGATGGTCATGTGGCCCAGCAGGAAGTCGCGCGCGCAGTCGGCCGGCACGCCGCGGGCCACCACCTCGTCCATGGCCTCGCGCATCACGTCCAGCAGGGTGGCGCACACCGTCTCCGACAGGCCCGGCTCCAGCAGGGCCATCTGTTCCACCGTCACCCGGTAGGAGCGCAGCACCGGCTGGTAGATGGTCTTGGCGATGGCCTCGCCCAGGGCAAAGGACTCGTCCGGGCCCTGCATCAGCGCGCTGACGATGGACTGCGGCGCGGTGGCCCCGCCAAAGTAGTCGGTGGCGCCGGGGGTGTGCACCTCGGGGCTGAAGATGGTGGGGTGGCAGGGATGGGCGACGAAGTACACCAGGTCGGGCCGCTGCGGCAGGTGGCCGGCAAAGGGCGCGGCAGCATCCAGCGTGATCACCATGGTGCCCGCGGGCAGCTGCGGCGCAATCTCGGCCGCGAGCTTGCCGATCAAGGTGTCGGGCACGGCCAGGATGACCACGTCGACACCATCCAACGCTGCGGCGACCGGCACGCAGCGGATGCCCAGCTCGTCCTGCAGGCGGCGCCGGCCGACCTCGCCCGGCTCCACATGCCGCACCTGGTAGGCCGACCCCTGCAGGTTCTTCGACAGGCGCACTCCCATCTTGCCGCCCGCGCCGAACAGCGCAATCTTGCTCGTCATCGTCTCGCCTTCCAAAGCCGTTGTATGGTGGCGTGATGGTATGACGAGTTGATGAGTCGACATCTTCGGGACAACCCCAGCGTCAGCCGCGGGGCGCTGATCTCGTCAGGGGCGACGGGCCTCCGGAAGGAAGCGCACGCCTGCCCGCGCAAACCCGCCGCCCACGCCAATCGGCGTGCCGTCGGCCCGCCAGCAGGCTGCGCCCTCCATGTCGCCATCCGGATGGAACTGGATACCGCCCATGCCGCCGCCGACATTGGGCACCCGCTCGATGGCATGGCCGCGCGCCGCCAGGCCGTCGGCCACGGCATCCGGGAAGTGCGGCTCCAGTTCCAGCCCGAAGCCCTGCGTCCACACCCGCGGCGCCTCCACCGCCTCCTGCAGCGACATGCCGTGGTCGATCAGGTTCAGCACCGCCTGCAGCGCCGACGGGAAGATGCGCAGGCCCCCCGGCAGGCCCAGCGCAAAGCGCGGCTGGCCGTCCTTCAGCACGATCAGCGGTGCCATCGACGACGTGACCCGCTTGCCCGGCGCCAGCGAATTGGCCAGCCCGGGCCGCGGGTTGAAGACGTACAGGTAGTTGTTCGGAATCGCGCCGAAGCCCGGCACCATGTAGCGGGCGCCGAACAGCGAGTTGATGGTCTGGGTGGCGCAGACGATGCGGCCGTCGCGGTCGGCCACCGTCAAATGGGTGGTGTTGGCGCTCTCGTTGCCGCCGGCGGCGCGCAGCGGCCCGGCCTCGACCCCGGCCGTCCAGGCCTGGCTGCGGGCCGGGTCGATGGCGGCGCGGCGGCGCTCGGCATAGGCGCGGTCCAGCAGCGCATCCACCGGCACCGGCACGAAGTCGGGGTCGGCGGTGCAGGCGGCGCGGTCGGTAAAGGCAATGCGCAACACCTCGGCCAGGCGGTGAACCCCGTCGACCGTGCCGAAGCCGGTGCCCGCGGTGTCGAATCCTTCCAGGATGTGGAGCATCTGCGCGATGTGCAGCGGCCCGGCGCAAGGCGGCGGCGGGCCGGTGATCTCGAAGCCGCGGTAGGCGCTGCGCAGCACCGCCATCTCGTTGGTGCGGTAGCCGCGCAGGTCGTCCAGCGACAGATAGGCGCCGTGCCGCTGCATGTCATCGGCCAGCGCCTGGCCCAGGGCGCCGCCGTACAGCAGGCCCGGGCCTTCACGCACGATGGCGCGCAGCGTGTCGGCATAGGCGCCGTTGACCACCCGCTGGCCGGCCTGCAGCAACTGCCCGCCGGGCAGGAAGACGCGGGCGATTTCCGGGTCCAGCGCCAGATCGGCGGCACAGTCGGCCACGCAGTCGGCCAGGTAGGCGGTGGCGGCGTAGCCGCGCTCGGCATGGCGGATGGCAGGCTCCACCACATCGGCCAGCGGCAGGCTGCCGTGGCGCTGCAGCATCTGGCACCAGGCCATCAGGTTGCCGGGCACCGCCACCGCGGCGCGGCCCACGCTGTTGCGGCGGCCCACGGCATCCAGCTCGCCGGGGCCGGCGGCGGGGTCGGGCGTGAAGGTGGTGGGGCCCACCGCCTGCGGGCAGCGGCCCTGGCCTTCCAGGATGGTCTGCGTGCCGTCGGCCAGGCGGATGTTGGCAAAGCCGCCGCCCAAGATGCCGACCATCATCGGCTCGACCACCGTCAGCGTGAACAGCGCTGCCACGGCCGCGTCCACCGCGTTGCCGCCAGCGGCCAGCATCTCGGCCCCGGCGGCCGACGCCAGCGGGTGGTTGGTGACCACCATGCCACGGCTGCCGGTGGCGGGCCGCTTCTCGGTGGTGAACGGGGTGGCAGCCAGGGTGCGCCAGGTGGACATGGTGTGGTGTCTCCTCGTGGTTGGATCAGCCGGCCGCGGCCATCAGGCGCCTGGCGTTGGCCATCGCCGCCGCGCCCTGCTGGCGCAGTTCGCCCAGCAGCGACATCTTCTCGGCATCGTTGCGGTCGACGGCGGCCACCATCTTGCCAAAGCCATCGAGGCGGCTCTCGCGGATCCAGTGGCGCATGGCCTTGTCTTCGCCCCAGCGCAACTGGTTGGCCAGGCTGGCCATGGTGGCGGCCACAAAGCCGCCCACGCTGCGCGGAAACGGCACCGGCGTGCACAGGCGGTTCTTCACCGCATCGTCGTCGAAGTTGGCCTCGACATAGGCGCAGACGGCGGAACTGAAGCTCACCAGTGGCGCCCGCACCAACTGCGGCAAGATGCGGCCGGGCTGGAACATCGGCTCCATCGCGCGCGCGTCCACCGCCGACGCGGTGCAGTCGATGTACAGCGTGCCCGGGTCCATCGGCACGCGCCCCTGGTCCAGCACCAGCGCTCCGGTCTCGATGGCCTGCACCCGGCCCTGGCGGATCACCTGCGTGATCTGCCGCAGCAGTTGCACCTCGCCGTCGGACATGGTGGCGTAGTGGAACATCCGGGGCTGCTGCGTGCGGTCGATGCGCAGCATCTGGCCGCTGGCTTCCAGGCGCTCGAACAGGTCGAGCGGGTCGGTGGCCTCGGCGATGGCCTGCATCTGCCGCACCTGCCCGCCGATCGAGTGCATGAAGAACTCCTCGCCGGGCTGGGTGGTGAGCCGGTTGACCACCCACGAGTCACGCGGCATCACCCAGTGGATGGCATCGGGCGGTGCGCCGCAGGTCAGCAGCCACACGCCCACGTCCATCGCCGTCTTGCCGGCGCCCAGGATGCAAAAGCGGCTCGGGCGCTCCTGCCCGTCCTGCCAGAGCTGGGTCAGGCCGGTGGGCGTGACCAGGCGCACGCCTGCCGTCACGCCGAACTTCGGCCGCGTGGTGGCGGGCACGCTCGGGCTGAACCAGCGCGCGTCCACCAGCTTGCGGCGCACGCGGATCTGCGACTCGGCACCCGACAGCACCGATGCCACGCGGCCCGCGCCATCGGCCATGCCCAGGAACCGGGTCATCGGCAGGTGGTGCACCCGGCCGCTGGGCAGCAGCCGCTGCTGCATCACCTGCTGGAAATAGCCGCACACCTCAGCGCCGCTGGCCAGTTCGTACAGGCCGGCGTTGTGGCCCACCGTGTCCTTGCGGCCCGTGCCCAGTTCCAGCGAATTCACGCCATAGAAAGCCGATGGCTGGTGCAACGCCACGAACGGGTAGGCATCGTTCCAGTGCCCGCCGGGCCTGGCATGCAGATCGACCAGGGTGATGTGCGCATCGCCCTGCTGCAGCAGCGTATCGGCAAAGGCCAGGCCGGTGGCCCCAGCGCCAATGACGAGGTAGTCGGTCTCAAGAGTCGCCATGGCGGGTTCCCGGGGCTGGTCGGTGTGGTGCGGCATGATGCCTGACTCGCACCAGGCCAGACCTGGGCGCAACAACCCGGGCCTGCCATGAAACTCGCCACCTGGAACGTCAACTCCCTCGCCGTGCGCTTGCCACAACTGGTCGACTGGCTGGGCCAGCAGCAGCCCGATGTGCTGGTGCTGCAGGAAACCAAGCTCACGGACGACAAGTTTCCGCATGCCGACATCACCGCCGCCGGCTGGCACAGCGTGTGGTTCGGCCAGAAGACCTACAACGGCGTGGCCCTGCTGGCCCGCAGCGTGCCGCAGGATGTGGTGCGCAACATCCCCGGCTTCGACGACCCGCAGGCGCGGGTGATCGCCGCCACGGTGGATGGCGTGCGGGTGGTGGGCGCCTATTTTCCCAACGGCCAGGCGCCCGGCAGTGACAAGTTCGCCTACAAGATGGGCTGGCTGCAGGCGCTGCACGACTGGCTGCGCGCCGAGCTGGCCAGCCACCCGCAGCTGGTGCTGATGGGCGACTTCAACATCGCGCCCGACGACCGCGACGTGTTCGACCCGGTGGCCTGGGCCGGCCAGATCCATTGCACGCCGGAAGAGCGGGCGCACTTCCAGGCGCTGTGCGGGCTGGGCCTGGTCGATGCCTTCCGGCTGTTCGACCAGCCGCCGCGCACCTGGAGCTGGTGGGACTACCGCAACCTGGCCTTCCGCAAGAACCAGGGGCTGCGCATCGACCACATCCTGGTCAGCCAGGCGCTGCAGCCCCGCGTGACAGCCTGCACCGTCGACAAGCTGCCCCGCAAGAACGAGCGCCCCAGCGACCACGCGCCGGTGCTGGCCACGCTGGCCGGCTGAGGTGCTGTGGCATCATCCCCGCAGCCACGCCCTGCCCTGCCACACCTGTGATGCGGCGGCCCGCCCGGTGTGGCAGTGCAGCCGGGAGACCCCATGGGACGATCGACGGAGCGCATGCAGGACAGCCAGCTTTCAGTGTGGCCCCTTGACGCCGGCGAGCCACCGCCAGCCGCTGGTGGCTGGCTGGCGTCACTGACATCCCTGGCAGGCTGGCACCGGCGCAGCCCGTCGTCCGCCGACCCCGACGACGCAGCACCCCCTCCCCAAGATCATCCGGCCCCTGCCGCCACGCCGTCCCAGCCCAGCCGTGGCCAGGCATTGCGCCAGGCGCACCGCACGCTGCGTGACCGGCTGCGCACCCAGCGCGAACTGCGCCGGGTGCTGCCGCACCTGTATTTCATCGAACGCGCGCTGGCCCACCAGGGCTCGGCCGCCCTGCCGGAGCTGCCGGTGCGGGTGCTGCAGCGGGGTCTGCAGCAACTGGCACGCCTGCCGGCCGACAACCTGGCCGAGCGGGTGCAGTTCAGCGTGCTGCAGCAGCGGCTGGAAGAAGCGATCCAGGACCGCGGCACGGCAGCACACCAGCGCACGCCGCGCCAGCCAGCGGCACAGGTCGACAGCTTTCTGGGCGGGCTGGACAGTGGCCACGCACCGCTCACCAGCCCGGGCGGGCTGGAAGTGAGCGAGGTGCCGCAATCGGTCTACGACGATCTGATCCAGGGCGACCAGCGCGCCCCCGCCACCCACACCGCAGACCGGCGCGGCGGCTGACCGGCGCCCGCAGCGCGCCCGCAGCCGCCGCGGCGGTGGTCAGTCGTCCAGGCCGAGTTCCTGGATCTTGCGCGTGATGGTGTTGCGGCCGATGCCGAGCTTGTGCGCCGCCTCGATGCGGCGGCCACGGGTGATTTCCAGCGCGGTGTGGATCAGCTGGCCTTCGAACTGGCGCGTCAGCGTGTCCCACACCTCGGGGTCGCCCGATTCCAGCAGGCGGCGCGCCTCGCGCTGCAGGTCCAGCAGCCAGCCGCTGGGCAGGCCGCCCACCACCATGCCGGCCGGCGGGCCGCCATGGGCCACCGCAGCACCATTGGGCGCCCCGGCCGCCGCGGCGGCCACCGACTCAGGCGCCACCGCATGCGGCGGCGGTGCCACCGGCAGGCGCGCCACGTCGCCAGCCATCAGCTCGGGCGGCAGGTCCTTGGGCTCGATCACCTGGGCCGGCGCCATCACCGTCAGCCAGTGGCAGATGTTCTCCAGCTGGCGCACATTGCCCGGGAAGTCGAAGGCCATCAGCCGCTCGACCGCCGGTTCGGTGATGCGCTTGGCCTCCACGCCCAGTTCCTTGGCGCTCTTGGCCAGGAAGAAGCGGGTGAGCGACGGCACGTCTTCGCGCCGCTCGCGCAGCGCCGGCAGACGCAGGCGGATGACGTTCAGGCGGTGGAACAGGTCTTCGCGGAACGCGCCTTCGCGCACCCGCTGCTCCAGGTTCTGGTGGGTGGCGGCGATCACCCGCACATTGGCCTTCAGCGGCTGGTGACCGCCGACGCGGTAGAACTGGCCGTCGCTCAGCACCCGCAGCAGCCGGGTCTGCAGGTCGAACGGCATGTCGCCGATTTCGTCCAGGAACAGCGTGCCGCCGTCGGCCTGTTCGAAGCGGCCGCGGCGCATGGTCTGGGCGCCGGTGAAGGCGCCTCGCTCGTGGCCGAACAGTTCACTTTCCAGCAGGTCCTTCGGGATGGCGGCGGTGTTGATGGCAATGAACGGGCCGTTCGTGCCGTTCTTGCCGGCATCCCCGCGCGGGCTGTGCTTGTGCAGCGCCCGAGCCACCAGTTCCTTGCCCGATCCGCTCTCGCCGGTGATCAGCACGGTGACGTTGCTCTGGCTCAGCCGGCCGATGGCGCGGAACACATCCTGCATGGCCGGGGCCTGGCCCAGCATCTCGGGCATCTCGGCGTTGCCCAGGTCGCGCACGTCCTCGCGCAGGCTTTCTTCCACCGCGCGGCGGATCAGCTCGACCGCCCGTGTCAGGTCGAAGGGCTTGGGCAGGTACTCGAAGGCGCCGCCCTGGAAGGCGGAGACGGCCGAATCCAGGTCGGAATACGCCGTCATGATGATCACCGGCAGGCCCGGCAGCCGGGCCTTCACCTTCCCCAGCAGGTCGATGCCCGACCCACCGGGCATGCGGATGTCGGAGACCAGCACCTGCGGCTCGTCGTCGTCCAGCGCGGCCAGCACGTCGCGCGGGTTGCTGAAGCTGCGGGTGGCGAACTGCTCGCGCGCCAGCGCCTTCTCCAGCACGAATCGGATGGATTGGTCGTCGTCTACGATCCAGATGGGTTTCATGCGGCGGCGGCCTGTTTCCTGGGGTGGCGGGCTGCTTGACTACGGCAGCGGGATGACGATGCGGAACACGGTCTTGCCCGGCACGCTGTCGCATTCGATCGTGCCCTGGTGTTGCTGCACGAAGGTCTGCGCCAGCGTCAGACCGAGTCCCGAGCCGCCATCACGCCCCGACACCAGGGGGTAGAAGATGCGGTCTCGGATGTCCTCGGGCACGCCAGGCCCGTTGTCTTCGATATGCAATTCCAGTGCCAGTCGAAATCGGCGCTTGCCGATGGTGACCTGGCGAGCGACGCGGGTGCGCAGCACCAGCAGCGCATCGCCGGCGGCCATGCGCTCGGCCAGGGCCTGGGCGGCGTTGTGGGCGATGTTCAGCACCGCCTGGATCAGCTGTTCGCGGTCGCCGCGGAAATCGGGGATGGAGATGTCGTAGTCGCGGTGGACGGTGAGCCCGCGCGGAAACTCCGCCAGGATCAGCGAGCGCACCCGCTCGCACACCTCGTGGATGTTGACGTCGCTCACCACATGCGGCTTGCGGTGCGGCGCCAGCAGCCGGTCGACCAGGGCCTGCAGGCGGTCGGCCTCGTGGATGATGACGTTGGTGTACTCGGCCAGGTCCTTGCTGTGGATCTCCATGGCCAGCAACTGCGCCGCGCCGCGGATGCCCCCCAGCGGGTTCTTGATCTCGTGCGCCAGGTTGCGGATCAGCTCCTTGTTGGCCTGCACCTGGCCCAGCGCGCGCTCTTCGCGGTCCTGCCGGGTCTGCTGCTCGATCTCCAGCAGTTCCACCACCACGGCCTCACCGCCGTGGTCGATCTGTGTGACGATGACGTGCACCGCCAGTTGCTCATGGGCCGACACCGGCGCGCGCTTCATCACGCCGTCGAAGCGGCCGGTGGCGATTTCGTTGCGGGCCACCGCCGCCAGCGTCTCGCTCAGCGGGTGCTGGTCGACGAACCAGTCGGTCAGCCGGGTGCGCATCAGCGTGCGGCGCGAGATGCCGGCCACGTTCTCGAACATGGCGTTGACGAACAGCAGGCCACCGTCGGGCCGCACCACGGCCACCATGGTGGCCAGCATGTCGAAGGCGTCGTAACGCGAGGGTTCAGGCCGGGGGCTCATGGTGGGCGCTCAGGGTGCGTGTCAGGGGGGCAGCTTGCTCAGTTCGCGCTTCAGCGCAGCCACGTCGCTCTCGCTGCGCAGGATGCCGGCCTTCATCTGCGCCACGCGGTCGAGGTAGTTCTGGTAGTTGCGCTCGTCGCCACGGCGCTCGGGTTCGCCATTGTTGTATTCGCGCTTCAGGCCGGCCAGGCGCTCTTCCTCGCGCTTGAGCTCGGCTTCCAGGATGCGGCGGGCGTCGGTGTCACGCTGGCGCTGGGCGGCCGGATCCACCTTCGGGTCGCCCGGCCGGGCGGCCGCCGCGCCAGGCTCGCCAGGCTTGGCAGCCCCGGTGCCCGAACCCGGCGCCGCAGGCGGGCGTGGCCGCACCGATTGCACGATGGTGATGGGGGCGCCCTCGATGGTGCGGCAGCCACGGTCGCGGGCCTCCTCGGCGGTGAGCGCGTCGGTGTAGAGCACCGGCGGCCCGGGGCAGCGGTAGACCGCACCGCCCTGGGCGACACCAGCCACCGGGGCCAGCAGGCCGGGCAAGGCGGCACAGGCGACAAGCAGGAGACGGAGGGAGCGCGGCATCGGGTCTCGGGCAGCGGCGTGGGGCCGGGTGCCGGCATTGTGGCCCAGGGCCTTCCATGAAAAAGGGCGGCTCGCGCCGCCCTTCGTTCTGCGTGGCAAGCCGCCACGCCACCCCATCACAGGGTGTAGTACATGTCGAATTCCACCGGGTGGGTGGCCATGCGGAAGCGGGTGACCTCTTGCATCTTCAGGTCGATGTAGGCGTCGATGTAGCTGTCGGTGAACACGCCACCCTTGGTCAGGAAGGCGCGGCCCTTGTCCAGGTACTCCAGCGCCTGCTCGAGGCTGGCGCAGACGGTCGGGATCTTCGCGTCTTCTTCCGGCGGCAGGTGGTACAGGTCCTTGGTGGCGGCTTCGCCCGGGTGGATCTTGTTTTCCACGCCGTCCAGGCCGGCCATCAGCAGCGCGGCGAAGCCCAGGTACGGGTTCATCAGGGGATCGGGGAAGCGGGCTTCCACGCGACGGCCCTTGGGGTTGGCCACGTACGGGATGCGGATCGAGGCCGAGCGGTTCTTGGCCGAATAGGCCAGCTTCACCGGGGCTTCGAAGCCGGGCACCAGGCGCTTGTAGCTGTTGGTGCCGGGGTTGGTGATGGCGTTCAGCGCACGGGCGTGCTTGATGATGCCGCCGATGTAGTACAGCGCGAAGTCGCTCAGGCCGG
>JAGOBT010000059.1 GCA_017999135.1 Burkholderiaceae bacterium | reverse complement strand
GAGCCACACCGCCACCGCCGCCGCCCCCACCCCTGTCGCCGCCCGCCCCTTGCTGCCCGCCCGTGAACGCGCCTTCGTGCGCTGCCCGCGGCGCATCCGCCGCGCCCTGGGCTGGCACCGGCGGGCCGGCCACGGCGTGGCCTTCACGCCACTGGCGCTGCTGGTGGCTGCGGCGCTGGCGTCGACATCGGCCATGGCCAACCCCAGCGGTGCGCAGGTGGTGTCTGGCCAGGTGCAGGTGGTGGGCAGCGTGCCGGGCACGCTGGACATCCACCAGGGCACGAACAAGGCCATCATCCACTGGCAGAGCTTCAACATCGCCAGCGGCGAGACGGTGAACTTCCTGCAGCCTTCGCGCAGCAGCGTCACGCTCAACCGCGTGCTGGGCAACGACCCCTCGGCCATCTTCGGCCGCCTCACCGCCAACGGCACGGTGCTGCTGGTCAACCCCAACGGCGTGGTCTTCGGGCCCACCGCGCGGCTGGACGTGGGCGGCCTGGTGGCCAGCACGGCCAACATCCGCGACGACGATTTCCTGGCCGGCCGCTACCGCTTCGGTGAGGCGTCAGCCAACGCCCAGGCCGGCATCGTGAATGCCGGCGAGATCAGCATCCGCGACAACGGCCTGGCGGCGCTGGTGGCGCCGCGTGTGTCCAACAGCGGTGTCATCCAGGCCCGCCTGGGCCGCGTGATGCTGGGCGGGGCCGCCGCATTCACGCTCGATTTCCAGGGCGACGGCCTGCTGAGCTTTGCGGCCGGCGCGGCACCGCTGGCGCAGGTGGTCAATACCGGCACGCTGAGCGCCGACGGCGGCACCGTGATGCTGGGTGCCAGCGCCGTCAAGGGCGTGGTCGACCAGGTCATCAACACCAGCGGGCTGATCAGCGCGACCACCGTGAGCGGCACGCCCGGGCGCATCGTGCTGGCGGGCGGCGACAGCGGCACGGTGGCCGTGAACGGCAGCCTGCTGGCCGATGGCGGCGCAGCGGGCACCGGCGGCCGCGTGAGCGTCAACGGCGCACAGGTGCAGCTGGGTGCAACCGCGCGCATCGACACCTCCGGCGGCACGGGCGGCGGCGAGATCGCACTGGGCAGCGACGGGCGCGACACGGGCTACGCCCGCAAGAGCCTCACCACCGATGTGGACCGCGGCGCAGGCCTGCAAGCCGACGCGCGGGTCACAGGCGATGGCGGCCACATCACGCTGTGGTCGCAGGACACCACGCGCTTTGCCGGCAGCCTCTCGGCACGCGGCGGCGCGCAGGGCGGCCACGGCGGCTTTGCGGAAATCTCCAGCCAGAAGAACCTGGGCCTGACCGGGCAGGTGGACCTCGGCGCCGCACGCGGCGCCAGCGGCACGTTGCTGCTGGACCCCACCGACCTGCGCATCACCGACAGCGCCTCGGGCGGCAGCCAGGACAGCAATGCCGGCGACAACACCGTCGCGGCTGCTGACGCCAACCAAGGCAGCGGCACCACACTGAATACCGTCTCGCGCGGCCAGCTCGAGAGCCTGTCGGGCAGTGCCAACGTCGTGCTGCAGGCCACCGGCCAGATCACCGTGGACGCCATGGCCGGCGGCACGCTGAACCTGGCCACCACCGCAGGCCACGGCTTCACGCTGCAGTCCACGCAAAGTGGCGGCATCCGCTTCGTGGACGCCGCCACCGAGATTCGCACACAAGGCGGCGACATCACGCTGCTGGCGCAGGGTGCGGGCAGCACACTGTCGAACATCGGCAAGCTCAGCTCGAACGGCGGCGCGATCACGCTGAAATCCGCGGGCCTCGTGGAGGTGGCCGGCGCATTGAATGCCGGCAGCGGCACGGTGCGGCTGGAGAGCGCCGCAGGTTCGATCGCCCGCGCAGCCGGCGCCTCGCCGCTGCTCAGCGGCGGCCGCGTCGAACTCACGGCACCGGCAGGGCATGTCGGCGCCACCGGACAGCCGATCCAGACGCACACGCCGCAGCTGAGCATCGCATCGGGCGGCCATGCCGTGGCCACGAGCGACCAGGCCCTGACCGCAATGAGCCTCGACCTGGCCAACCGCGCCGGCAGCGCCAGCAAGGACTACCAGGTCAGCGCCCCGGGCCTGGCCTTCCAGGTCAGCGACGGCAGCGCGCTGGCGATCGACCAGATCGCACAGGCCGCCGGATTGAACCTGACGATCGCCTCGGACCGCACGCTGCAGCTCGGCACCGTGAATGTCGGCCCGGGTGCGCTGTCACTCACGGCCACGGCGGGCGACCTGCTGGGCACGGCGCAGACCGCGTTGACCGCCGGCACGCTGGCCCTGCACGCACAAGGCAGCACCGGCGCCAACGGCGCCATCGGCAGCATCGCGCAGCCGCTGCTCACGGCTGCCGGCCGGCTCACGGCCACGGCCGGCAGCGGCGGCGCCCAGGTGAGCAACACCGGCGCCCTGGCGCTGGACCAGCTCATCGCCACCGGCGCATCCACCATCAGCAGCAGCGGCACGCTGACGGTCGCGCATGCCGACACCGGCACCGCCGCGCTGACCCTGGCCTCCACCGGCGGCAGCGTGCTGGACGACGGCAGCACGGCCACGTCCGTGACGGCCAGCACCCTGTCGCTGTCGGCGGGGGGCGCCATCGGTTCGTCGGGCGCACGCCTGGCCACCAACGCCTCCACCCTCAGCGCCAACGCCGGTGCCGGCGGCATCGTCGCCACCACCACGGCCACCAGCAGCGTGCTGTCGTCCATCGTCTCGGGCGACGGCCCCATCGACATCCGCACGGGTGGCAGCACCACGCTCACCTCGCTGAGCAGCACCACCTCGTCGGCCGCCAACCCCATCACGGTGACGGCCACCGGCACGGGCTCCATGAGCGTGGGCACGGTGAATGCGGGCGCGCTGGGCGATGTCACGCTGGCCACGACCTCGGGCTCGATCTTCGGCAACACGGGCTTGATCACCGGCAACCGCGTGAGCTTGAATGCCGCCAACAGCGGCAGCGTCACGGTGCGCACCGCGGCATCGACGCTGGATGTGCAGGCCGGCTCCAGCAGCATCAGCATCACGCAGACCGGCGCGGTCACGCTGGAGCGCATCAGCACACCCAGCACCGTGGCCAGCGTCACCAGCAGCAGCGGCGACATCACGGTCGGCGCGATCAGCACCTCCAGCAGCGGCCAGGTGACCCTGACCGCTTCGGCCGGCGGCATCTTCGATGACGGCAACGCCGCCACCCGCATCAGCACGGGCACGGCGTCGCTCAGCGCCAGCGCGGCCGTCGGCACGCCGGCTTTTCCGGTCCAGACCAAGGCCACCGGCCTGGCGGTGACCAGCACCGGCGACCTGCTCGTCACCAACACCGACGCCACGCTCACCAGCCTGAGCATCACCAACCGCCACAGCGCACCCGGGAATGCCGCCACGCTGCAGGTGAATTCGCCCTACCTCACGTTCGACGTCACCGACACCGGCACTTCGTACACGCTGGACCGTCTGGTCAGCGTGCCGCTGGGCTCGCTGGCCTTCAACGGCGATGCCACGCTGCAGCTGGGCCAGGTGCAGGCCGCCGGCTCGGTCAACCTCACGGCCACACAGGGCCACATCGTCGACGACGGCAACCTGAACTCGCGCGTCACCGCCGGCAGCACGCTGACCCTGAGTGCGGCGCAAGGCAGTGTCGGCAGCAGCAGCAACCCCATCGGCGCGAACGCATCCAGCCTCGTGCTGACGACCCGCGGCGATCTGTACGTCGACAACATCGCCGATCTCGCCACGCTGACGATCACCAGCACCCACCCCGACACCACCACCAGCTACGGCATGGCGATCAAGGCGCCGTCGCTGCACCTGCAGGTCAGCGACTCGGCGGCCGGCCACGCGGTGCAGACCCTGGTGGACAACTCGTCGCTGTCCCTGACCTTCACCAGCGACCGCGACATCACGCTGGGCCAGGTGGACCTCACCCACACCGGCACCGCGCGCTTCACCTCCAGCGCCGGCGTCATCAAGGACGACGGCGACAAGAGCACCCGCGTGCTGGCCAACAGCAGCACCTTCAGCGGCCTGGCCGTCGGCGCCAGCGGCGTCGACCACCTGGACGTGGTCACCGGCACGCTGGCGGCCACCGCCAGTGCGGGCGGCGTGTTTGTGCAAGTGCCGATGCCCACCGGCAGCACGAATACGAACAGCACCGTGACCCTGGGCACGGTCAGCGCGGCGGGGCCGGTGGCCATCACCGCGCTGGAGGGCGACCTCTCGTTGGGCGGATTCCTCACGGCCACGAACCAGGCCGTCAGCCTGACCGCGACGCAGGGTTCCATCCTCAGCCCCATCGGCTACAGCGTCGGCATCGGCGGCGGCAGCCTCACACTCAACGCCGGCACCGCCATTGGCGCCAGCGACCGTGCGTTGCCGATCACCAGCAGTGCGGGGGCCACGCTCACGGCCCAGGCCGGCACGGCGATGTTTACCAGCAGCAGCGGCCCGATGACCCTGTCCAGTCTGCAGGCGCCGACCGGCATCACCTACACACAAAGCGCCGGTGACATCACGGTCGGCGCGGTGGATGCCTCGGCCGCCAGCAACGTAGCCATCAGCACCACCACCGGCGCCATCCGCGACGACGGCAACGGCGCCACCGGCATCCGCGGCGCCCAGGTGACGCTGAGTGCCGCGCAAGGCAGCGTCGGCAGCGGCACGGCCATCGCCGTGGACACGCCCCGGCTCGTGCTCAGCGCCATGGGCGACATCGGCGTGGCCGACAGCGCCACGCTGGACAGCCTGTCGATCACGCGCAGCAGCAACCCGACCGGGACGATGGCCATCACCGCGGGCGCCGGCCAGGTCTTTGCGCTGGACGAAGAGAACGGCACGCACCACCTGCACACGGTGACCAGCACGACGCCGCTGGCCTTTGGCTTCACGGGCCCGTACACCGTGAAGATCGGCCAGGTCGACGTCGGCGCGGCCGGTTCGGCAACCATCGCCTCGGCCGCCGACATCGTGAATATCGGCAGCCCTGGCGACGGCATTGCAGCAGGCACCGTCTCGCTGACGTCCGGCACCAACGGCTCGATCGGCACCAGCTGGACCGGCGCCACCATCGCGCTGACGGGCACCACGGCGCTCACGCTGAGCACCGGCCAGAACGCCTACGTCAGCAGCAGTTCCGCGCTGACAGACCTGGCCATCACCAGCACCAACACGACCACGGCGGCCGGCACGGCCAGCCTGTTCGGCCTGTCCGCCACGGGCCAGACTTTTGCCATCACCGACAGCGGCAGCACGCAGAGCCTGGACTTCGCCGGAACGGCACTCAACAACTTCGCCTTCACGACACGCAAGAACATCCAGGCGGGCGCGATCACCGCCACGGGCGACGTGACGCTGGCCACCAGCGGCGGCGGCGCCAACAGCAACATCAGCAGCGACAGCGGCTCGGGCACCATCGCCGGCAACCGCGTGCTGCTCACCGCCACCTCCTCGACGGCCGGCGGCGGCTCCATTGGCAGCAGCGGCAGCGCCCTGCGCGTGAGCACGCCCACCGTCATCCTCAGCGGCAGCGGCAACATCTACCTGAACGATGCGCAGAACCTGACGCGGCTGGACATGACCGTCACGCACGGCACGAACACCACGTTCGGCTATGGCGTCACGGCGGGCAACCTCAACAGCTTCGCCATCACCGACGGCAACACGCAGAGCCTCGGCATGAGCGTCACCGGCGCGATGGACTTCGCCTACAGCGTGGACCGCGCGCTGAGCCTGTCCACCGTCGATGCCGGCACCTCGACCACAGGCTCGATCGCCCTCACCTCGCGCAGCGCGCCCACAGGCACCGGCGCGCAAATCAACCGCAGCAGCGGCTCGCTGACCGGCGGCACGGTCACGCTGTCGGCCGCGGGTACCAACGGCGGCGTGGGCGCCGGTGCCACCCTGAGCACCAACACGAAGAACCTGAGCATCGCCTCGGGCGGCAACGTCAGCGTCAGCAACTCGACCACGCTGACCTCGCTGAGCCTGGATGCGCAGCACCACACCAGCGGCAGCAGCACGCACAGCTATTCGATCAGCTCGACCGGGCTGACCTTCTCCATCAGCGACACGCTGGGCAACACCGGCTTCCGGTTGGCCAACATCTCCCAGAGCAGCCTGGAGCTGTCCCTCAAGGCCGACCGCGTGATCACCGCGTCCAGCGTCAACACCGGCGCTGGCGGCAAGGTCACGCTCCACAGCGCCAGCTATGTGCAGGGCGGCAGCGGCGCCAGTGCCGGCAGCCCCAGCATCACCACTGGTGACCTCACGCTCAATGGCGGCAGCGCCTTCGGCTACCAGGGCAGCACGCCGCTGTACACGGCCGCGGGCACGCTCAGCAGCAGCCTGACCAACACGCTGTACCTGTCCAACGCCGGCGCGCTGACGCTGAAGACCAACACGGTGGGCAGCTCGGCCGATGTGGCCAGCAGCAACAACTCGCTGTTGCAAGGCGCGGGCGGCCTGTTCACGACGCCCACGCTGAAGCTCAGCGCCAACCAGTCGCTGGGCAGCACGGGCAGCCTGCTGACCGACGCGCGCCGGCTCACGCTGGTGGCACGCAACCACATCGATGTCAGCAATGCGTCCGATCTGTACGCGCTGACGATGACCTCCACGCACGGCACGGCCGGCGTGCAGAACACGGTGTCCGTGGCCGCACCGCGCCTGAACCTCGCGCTGACCGACAGCGTGGGCGGCGACCAGTACCACCTGAGCAACCTGGTGGACAGCACCGGCATCGACTTCACGCTGAGCACCGACGTGGCCCTGAACCTGGGCACCGTCAATGCGCAGGCCGGGCGTGCGCTGGCGCTCTACAGCACCGGCACCACCACATCCATCACCAACGACGGCAGCAGCCTCCTGCAGGGCGGCAGCATCTTGCTGTCCGCCGGCGGATCGGTGGGTGCGGCCGGCGGCAGCGGCACGCGCATGCAGACCGACACCCGTGCGCTGACCATCGCCACCGGTGCCGATGCCTATGTCGACAACGCGAAGGACCTGATCAGCCTGTCGCTGACCAGCAGCCAGACCGCGGGCGGCACGGCGCCCGTCTACCAGGTGACGGCGCCAGCGCTGAGCTTCGACGTCACGGACGACGGCGCCACGCACATCAACCACGTCGCCGACAGCACCGGCCTGAACTTCGTGCTCAACACCCGCCGCGACCAGGCCGTGGACACGATTGACCTGGGCCGCTCGGGCACGGTCTCGCTCACCAGCACGGGCGACATCCTGGGCGACGCCGACTCCAGCCATCGCGTCACGGCCGCCAGCGCCACGTTCTTCGCCAGCAATGGCGGCGCCATCGGCAGCGTGGGCAACCCGATCCGCCTGTCGGCGCCGATCGCCAGCTTCGCGCCCACGGGCGCCTTGAATGTGGACTCAGACACCCACATCGACCAGCTCGCCATCAGCACCACGCACCCCACCGTCACCTACGGCGGCACCTACAGCATCGTCTCGGTCCCGATCGCCGGCGCGGCCTACCCGCTCTTCACGGCCACCGACAGCGTCACGGGCACGGCACTCACCAGCCTGGACGACCCGCTCGGGCTGGCCTTCTCCTTCACCAGCGACCGCGCCATCCAGGTGGGCACGCTCAACCTCGGCACGACCGGCACGGTGGCGCTGACGGGCACCGGCTCCGGCGGCATCCTGGGCGACGGCGACGCCAACACGCGGGTGCAGGCCGCCAGCCTGTCGATGGTCAGCTACGGCGGCGCCGTGGGCGCATCGGGCTCGGGCAATGGCATCGATGCCACGGTCCAGTCGCTCAGTGCCACCGCCCAGGGCGGCGGCGTGAATCTGGCCCTGCACGGACCCACGGCCCTGGGCAGCATCTCGTCCACGGGCGGGATCGGCATCACGAACGACGAGGGCGACATCGCATTGGGCGCCATCAATGCCGGCGGCAATGCCTTCACCATCGACAACGCCGGCGGCTCCATCCTCAGCGGCTCGATCTTCAATTCCACGACGGTGTCGCTGACCGCCAGCGGCTCGATCGGCAATGTCAGCGACATCGGCACCTCGGCCAATGGCGGCGGCACCACGACGCTGACGGCCTCGGCCAGCGCCGCCCACGGCGCGGCCGGCAGTGTCACCATCAGCGAGAGCTACAACCTGCTGGCATCCTCCGTGACGGCACCCGCGGCCGTGACCCTGAGCAGCGGCTACGACCTGCTCGCGGGCACCATCACCAGCGGCGCTGCGGTGGCGCTGAGTTCCTCGCAAGGCAGCATCAGCGGCAGCAGCGGCAGCAACGCCATCGCCGGCACCGCCGTCGAGCTGTCGGCGCGCTACGGCAGCAACAACGGCATCGGGTCCGCCGGCACGCGGTTGAACGTGAACACCCCGCAGCTGGTGCTCAACACACCGGGCAGCGTGTACGTCACCGACAGCGCCGACCTGAACCGCCTGACGATCGACCGCACCAACTACACGGGCGGCGGCAGCGCCGGCACGCTCAGCGTGTTGGCCAGCAACCTCACCCTCAGTGCCACGGACAGCGCCGACACCACGACGCTGACGACCGTCGTGGACAGCACGGGTCTGGATTTCACGTACCTGGGCATCGGCGCGCTGGCCGTGGGCAACATCAACGTGGGCACGGCCGGCAGCGTGCTGCTGCAGGGCTACTTGTCCAGCGGCGATGGCCACATCGACGCCATCGACAGCAGTTCGCTGATCCGCGCCGGCACAGTCACGCTGCAGGCCTACGGCACCGACAGCCGCATCGGCAGCAGCGCCACGCCGCTGGGGCTGGCCGCGGGGACGCTCATCGCCAGCAGCGGCACGGGTGGCATCCACCTGCAGCAGGCCGGCTCGTTGAACCTGTCGAGCCTGTCCACCACGGGCGACCTGCAGGTCAGCTCCAGCAGCGGCGACCTGACGCTGGGCACGCTGTCCTACAACGCCGCTGGCACCCTGGACCTCACGGCCAGCGGCGGCAGCATCCTGGCCGGCGGCAGCACCCTGGCCGGCACCGGCAGCGCCGCGACCATGAACCTCGGCGCGGCCCACGGCATCGGCACGGCACTGGCGCCGATCCGCATCAACGCGTCGGCCGGCCATGCCGTCAACGCCAGCGTCACGGGCACTGGCTCGCTGTACCTGGACAGCCTGGGCACGATGAACGGCGGGCTCACGACGGCCGTGAACGACGGCGCCACGAACGTCACCGCGGCCGGTGCGATCAAGCTGCAGTCGATGAGCACCGGCACCGACGCCGACGGCAACGACATCCGCGTGCGCTCGCGCGCCGGCGACATCACCGTGGTCAGCGTTTCCGGCGGCGCCGCTGCCGAATTCACCACCGTCGACCTGGCGGCCCTGGGCGGCCGCCTGCTCGTGAGCCCGGGCGCCACACTGGAAGCGGCCGAGGTCCTGCTGCACGGCGCCACCGGCGTGGGCGACAGCAGCAACCGCGTCTCCGCCAGCGGGCAACGCGTGCAGATCAGCAGCGGCGGCGGCAACATCCTGCTGGCCGCCCCGACGGCCACCGCCCTGACTTCGGTGAACGCGCACGGCGGCACCATCGACATCCTGCAGTCGGCGCATCTGCAACTGGGCAGCGTCGCCACGGAAGGCGGCAACCTGACCGTCAGCAGCACCGCACCGAATGTCGACCTGTTTGCCGGCAACCTCGACGCGGGCGGCGGCACGGTGACCCTCAGCGCCACCGGCGCCGGGTCCCGGCTGCTTGACGACGGCAACCCCAGCAGCACGATCAGCGGCGGCACGGTCAGCCTCACCGCGGCCGGCGGCGCCGGCCGGATCGGCGCGGCCCTGCAGACCCGCGCCGCCTCGCTGAGCGTCAGCAGCGGCAACGGCATCGTCATCGACGACAGCCGCACAGCGGGCGTGCAGCTGGCCTCCATCGTGGCCAGCGATGGCGCGGTGTCCATCACCAGCACCGGCCCGATGACCGCCACGGCCGTGCAGGCCCAGACCGACCTTCCCGGCAACGACGTGACCCTGCACAGCACCGGGGGCGACATCACGGCCGTGGACGTGCGCGCCGGCTCGGGCCATGGCGCCATCAGCCTCACGGCAGCCGGCGCCATCGCCGCCGGCGGCACCGGCCCGCAGTTGCGGGCACACCGCGCGTCGCTCACCGCCGGTGGCGACATCGGCGCGGGCACGCCCCTGGTCGTGCAACTCGGCAGCGGCGCGCTGGCCCTGTCGGGCACGACGGCGGCCATCACCACCGCGGGCGATCTGGATCTGAGCAGCGGCCTGCACGTGACGGGCAACCTCTCATTGATCGCCGACGGCGTGCTCACGGTACCGGCGGTCAGCTCCAGCGGCGCGGTCACGCTGAGCGGCGGGACGGACGTGCTCGGCAGCGGCGCCACGCCGCGCGCGCTGACCGTCAGCGCCAGTTCACTGACCCTCGGCAGCGGCGCGGCCGGTGGCGACACACAGCTGCTCACCACGGTCGGCAGCCTGCAGGCCAGCCTGGCGGGTGCAGGAAAGCTCACCGTCAGCCAGACCGGCACGCTGGCCGGCGCCACGCTGTCCACGACCGACGGCGACATCACCCTCACCAGCAGCGGCGCTGTGCAGGCCAACATCGTGGTGGCAGGTGGTGCAAACCGCCGCGTGCAGCTCACGGCAGCCAGCGGTGACTTGACCGCCGGCACGGTAGACGCCGGCAGCGCGGGGCGCATCGAGCTCGCGGCCACGGCCGGCACGGTCAACGGCGCGGCTGCGGCACTCACGGCCGCCAGCCTGGGCCTGAGCAGCGGTGTCGGCATCGGCAGCGCCGCCACGCCCTTCGTCACCGACATCGCCCAAGTGGATGCGCAGGTCACGGGCAGCGGCGGCATCTACCTGTCGTCGCCCACGGCACTCACGCTCGGCACCCTGGCCACGAACGGCGGCGACATCGCCGTCGCGGCCACCGGTGGCATCCAGCTGGGCGGCGTCACGACGACCGGCGCCCAGCGCTACACCGGCGCACTGACCCTGACGGGCGACCTCAGCGGCAGCCAGCTCGTGGTCGACGGCCCGCTCACACTGGCCGGCGGCGCGCGCCGCCTCACGGGCGACCTGCACGTGACCGGCGCGATAGCCGGCGGCGGGTTTGCTGCCACGCTGAACGGCGGCGCCGGCGGCGTGGTGCTCGACGGCGCGGCCACCGGGCTGGCCTCGCTGACGGTGCAGGCCGCGCAGATCCAGCTGGGCAGCGTCACCACCAGCGGCGCGCAAAGCTACCAGGGCGCGACGACGCTCAACGGCAGCTACCTCACCGGCGGCGGTGCCTTCGAGGTGCTGGGCCCGGCGCAGCTCGCCG
>JAGOBT010000058.1 GCA_017999135.1 Burkholderiaceae bacterium | reverse complement strand
GGGTCGCCGCACGCGCGCAGTGCCAGCGCCCGCTGGTACAGCGCGTTGCGCGGCGCGCCACTCAGCTCGGCTGCCAGCGCCACCGCCTGCTTCAGCGGCAGATCCCGCAGCAGCGGGCGCAGCAGGCGCTCGGCGTCGGCGCCGATACCGTCGTCGGCCGCTGCGGCCACCAACGGCACCGCATGCAGCACCAGCACGAACTCACCCCGGCTGCGGTTGGCATCGGCCGCCAGCCAGGCCGGCAGGTCGGCCGCCGGTGCGGTGACGATGGTCTCGAACTGCTTGGTCAGCTCGCGGCACAGCGTGATGCGCCGCTGCGGCGCCGCCTCGGCCAGGCTGTCCAGCAGCACGCCGATGCGGTGCGGTGCCTCGAACAGCACCTGGCAGCCGGGCGCGTCACAGGCGGCCTGCAGCCAGGCACGCCGATCGGCGCCCTTGGCCGGCGCAAAGCCGATGAAGGCGAAGCCCTGCGCCGCAGCATCGCCCGCCGCGCTGAGCGCCGCCACCGCGCTGCTGGCGCCGGGGATCGGCAGCACCCGGTGGCCGGCCGCGGCCACCGCCGCCACCAGCACCGCGCCGGGGTCGCTGATCGCCGGGGTGCCGGCGTCGCTGGCGTAGGCCACGCGCTGGCCCTGCGCCAGGCGGTCGACCACGCCGCGTGCGGCGCCGGCCTCGTTGTGCTGGTGCAGCGCGATCAGCGACTTGTCCAGCCCCAGGTGGCGCAGCAGCTGGCCGGTGACGCGGGTGTCCTCACACGCCACCGCATCGACCAGGCCCAGCACATGCACCGCGCGCAGCGTGATGTCGGCCAGGTTGCCGATGGGCGTGGCCACCACGTACAGTGCCCCGGCCGGGTGGTGCTGGCCGCCGGCGGCGGCCGCGGCGGCCTGGTGCAACAGGGGGGTGGAGATGGTCAAGGGCTGGGGCTCAGACTGGGGCGGCGCCAAGGGGCCGGGTGCCACCACCAAGGCCGTGGGCGACGCCGCCGAGGACCGGGCGCTGGCCCACTTGCAGCAGCAGGGCCTGCGGCTGGTGCAGCGCAATTATCGGCTGGCCGGCGGGCCGCGCCAGCGCGCTGCCGAGGTCGACCTGATCCTGCGCGCGCCCGACGGCACGCTGGTGTTCGTGGAGGTGCGGGCCCGCACTGGCCACGGCCACGGCGGTGCGGCAGCCAGCGTCACCGGGGCCAAGCAGCGGCGCATCGTGCGCGCGGCGCAGCACTACCTGATGGGCCTGCCGGTGCTGCCGCCCTGCCGCTTCGACGTGGTGGCCGTCGATGGCGACCAGCTGCAGTGGCTGCCCGGCGCCTTCGACGCCGCCTGACCAGGTGGGCGGCCCAGGCCACCCCCTGGCCTATCATCGCCCCCCATGCTCGAGCAACGCATCCAGCAGCAATTCTTCGAAAGCGCCGATCTCAAGTACCAGGCGGCCGAGGTGCTGGGCCGCCCGATCGAACAGGCCGTGGCGGCGCTGGTGGCCGGGCTCACCGCCGGCGGGCGGGTGCTGGTGGCCGGGCTGGGCGCGTCGGCCAGCCTGGCGCAGCTGGTCACCGCCGAGCTGGTCGGCTGCTTCGAGCGCGACCGCCCCGGCCTGGCCGCACTGGCCCTGGGCGTGGACGGCCCGGCGCTGTCGGCGATGGTGGTGCTGCCCGGCGCCAGCTTCGACACCGTGCTGTCGCGCCAGGTCGAGACATTGGGCCAGCCGGGCGACCTGCTGCTGCTGATCGACAGCGACGGCAACCACCCGGCGCTGCTGGCGGCGGTGGCCGCCGCACAAGGCCAGGACATGACCGTGATCGCCCTCACCGGCCGCACTGGCGGCGCCCTGCGTGGCGCGCTGGGCGAGACCGACGTGCTGGTGGCCGTGCCGCACGACCGCCGCGTGCGCGTGCTGGAAACCCACCTGCTGGTGCTGCACTGCCTGTGTGACGCGATCGATCTGCAACTGCTGGGCGAACAGGATCCCGCATGACCTCCAAGACCATCTTTGCCACTTCCCGCATGGCCGTGCTGGCCGCGGCCGTCTCTGCCGCCACGCTGCTGGGCGCCTGTGCGCCGCTGCTGGTGGGCGGTGCGATGGTGGGCACCGCGCTGTCGGTGACCGATCGCCGCACCAGCGGCGCCCAGCTGGAAGACCAGTCCATCGAGCTGAAGGCCATCAACCGCGTGCGCGAGGCCGCCGGCAGCGACGCCAACGTCAGCGTCACCAGCTACAACCGCACGGTGCTGATCACAGGCGAAGTGCCCACCGAGGCGGCCCGCGTGGCCACCGAGCAGGCGGTCGCCCGCATCGAAAACGTGCGCGGCACTGTCAACGAGTTGGCGGTGATGGGCAGCACCACGCTGGCCGCACGCAGCAACGACGCCATCCTCGGCAGCAAGGTGAAGGCCGCCTTCGTCGACGCCAACGACCTGCAGGCCAATGCCTTCAAGGTGGTGGCCGAGCGCGGCACCATCTACCTGATGGGCCGGGTGACCGAGCGCGAGGCCAACCGCGCCACCGAACTGGCGCGTGCCACCAGCGGTGTGGGCAAGGTGGTGAAGGTGTTCGAGATCCTCAGCGAGGCCGAGCTGGCATCGCTGCAATCCAGGTGAAGCCGCCGCCGGGCGGCGGCTTCACTTCAGGCGTGTGATCAGGCTGCTGGTGTCGAAGCGCTGGCCGCCAGCAGCCTGCACGTCGGCATAGAACTGGTCGACCAGCGCGGTGACCGGCACGCGGGCACCGTTGCGGCGGGCCTCGTCCATCACCAGGCCCAGGTCCTTGCGCATCCAGTCGACGGCAAAGCCGAAGTTGAACTGGTTGTCGACCATGGTCTTGCCGCGGTTGTCCATCTGCCAGCTCTGCGCGGCGCCCTTGCCGATGACGTCGAGCACCTGCTTCATGTCCAGCCCGGCCTTCTGTCCGAAGGCGATGCCCTCGGACAGCGCCTGCACCAGGCCGGCGATGCAGATCTGGTTGACCATCTTGGCCAGCTGGCCGGCGCCGGGCGCGCCCACCAGGGTGACGGCGCGCGAGAAGGCCATGGCCACCGGTTGCATGGCGGCAAACGGGTCGGCGTCACCGCCGCACATCACCGTCAGCAGGCCGTTGACCGCGCCCGCCTGGCCGCCGGACACCGGCGCGTCGACGAACTGCAGGCCCAGCGCGCGGGCGGCGCCGTCGAGCTCGCGCGCGACTTCGGCTGACGCGGTGGTGTGGTCGACGAACACCGCGCCGGGCGCCATGCCGGCGAAGGCGCCATCGGCACCCAGCACCACCGAGCGCAGATCGTCGTCGTTGCCGACGCAGGCGAAGACGAAGTCGGCACCGGCGGCCGCCTCGCGCGGGGTGGGTGCCGAGCTGCCGCCGTACTCGGCCACCCAGGCCTGGGCCTTGGCAGCGCTGCGGTTGTAGACGGTGACCTGGTGGCCGGCGCGCACCAGGTGGCCGGCCATCGGGTGGCCCATCACGCCCAGGCCCAGAAAGGCGACGCGGCGGCTCGGAACGGTGTCGTAGGTCTTCATCGGGAATGTCACTTCTTGGGCGTGGGCTTGCGCACGATGGTGCGCTGGAACCAGGCCTCGTTCATCTGGCCCAGAAAGGCCGGCGTGATCGGAAAGCCTGCCCGGTCGCCGATCACCGCCTCGCTGCCGCAGCGGGGGCAGACGGCGGTTTCGGCATCGGCGGCGTCGGGGTTGTCGAGCTGGCTGAAGTCGAGCCCCGCCCATGCCACGATCTCGTCGGCCGGAAAGATCTGCATGCAATAGCAGCAGCCGCAGGTGGTGCTGGCTTCGATCTCGGCGCGGTTCTTGGTGGTGTGGCGGTAGGCCGCCAGCAGATCAGCCATGGTGGTGTCGTGGTGGGGTGGGGAAGGACAGGCGCGGCAGCGAGGGTACCGCAGCCGGGTGCCACCTGCCCCACCGCCGCGCTACATGATGCTCATGTGCTCGGTGCCGGCCGACAGGTCGCGGTTGCGGGCACGCTGGCTGTGCAGCTTGAACTGCAGCCGCAGGTCGTTGACCGAGTCGGCGTTGCGCAGCGCGTCTTCCATGGTCACCTCGCCGGCCTCGTACAGGTCGAACAGCGCCTGGTCGAAGGTCTGCATGCCCAGCTCGCGGCTGCGCTTCATCAGGTCCTTCATCTCGGCCACCTCGCCCTTGAAGATCAGCTCGCTGATCAGCGGCGTGTTCAGCAGGATCTCCACCGCGGCGATGCGGCCCTTGCCTTCTTCCTTGGGCAGCAGGCGCTGGCTGACGATGCTCTTGAGGTTGAGCGACAGGTCCATCAGCAGCTGCTGGCGCCGCTCTTCGGGGAACAGGTTGATGATGCGGTCGAGCGCCTGGTTGGCGCTGTTGGCATGCAGCGTGGTGATGCACAGGTGGCCGGTCTCGGCAAAGGCCACCGCGTGCTCCATGGTTTCGCGGTCGCGGATCTCGCCCATCAGGATGACATCGGGCGCCTGGCGCAGGGTGTTCTTCAGCGCCTGCTCCCAGCCGTCGGTGTCGATGCCGACCTCACGCTGGGTGACGATGCAGTTCTTGTGCGGGTGCACGAATTCCACCGGGTCTTCGATGGTGATGATGTGGCCGAAGCTGTTCTCGTTGCGCCAGTCGATCATGGCCGCCAGCGAGGTGCTCTTGCCCGAGCCGGTGGCCCCCACCATGATGACCAGCCCGCGCTTGGTCATCGCCACCTCCTTCATCACGGGGGGCAGGCCCAGGCCGTCGATGGTGGGCAGCACCTGCGGGATGGTGCGCATCACCATGCCCACATGGCCCTGCTGCATGAAGGCGTTGACGCGGAAGCGCCCCACGCCCTGCGGCGAGATGGCGAAGTTGCATTCCTTGGTGCGCTCGAACTCGGCGGCCTGCCGCTCGTTCATGATCGAGCGGGCCAGCGCCATGGTGTGCTGGCCGGTCAGCGGCTGCGGCGACACCCGCGTGACCTTGCCGTCCACCTTGATGGCCGGCGGAAAGTCGGCCGTCAGGAACAGGTCCGACCCGCCGCGTGCAGCCATCAGGCGCAGCAGGTCGTGGATGAATTTCGAGGCCTGGTCGCGTTCCATCGTGGGCTGCCCTTCAACCTGGGAAATTTTCCGGAATCTTGGCCTTGGACCGCGCCTCACCGGGTGAGATGACGCCGCGGCGCACCAGGTCGGCCAGGTTCTGGTCCAGGGTCTGCATGCCCAGGTTCTGGCCGGTCTGGATCGACGAGTACATCTGCGCCACCTTGTTCTCGCGGATCAGGTTGCGGATGGCCGGGGTGCCGATCATGATCTCGTGCGCCGCCGCGCGGCCGCTGCCGTCCTTGAGCTTGCACAGCGTCTGCGAGATCACCGCCACCAGCGATTCACTCAGCATCGCGCGCACCATCTCCTTCTCGGCGGCTGGAAACACGTCGACGATGCGGTCCACCGTCTTGGCCGCGCTGCTGGTGTGCAGGGTGCCGAACACCAGGTGGCCGGTTTCGGCGGCGGTCAGCGCCAGGCGGATGGTCTCCAGATCCCGCATTTCGCCCACCAGGATGGCGTCGGGGTCTTCACGCAGCGCGCTGCGCAGCGCGTTGGCGAAGCTCATGGTGTGCGGGCCCACCTCACGCTGGTTGACCAGGCACTTCTTGCTCTCGTGCACGAACTCGATCGGGTCTTCCACCGTCAGCACGTGGCCGTACTCGTTTTCGTTCAGGTGGTTGACCATCGCCGCCAGCGTGGTGCTCTTGCCCGATCCGGTGGGGCCGGTGACCAGCACCATGCCGCGCGGGCGCAGCGCCAGGTCGGCAAAGATCTTGGGCGCGTTCAGCTGGTCGAGCGTGAGGATCTTGCTGGGAATGGTGCGGAACACCGCGCCAGCGCCACGGTTCTGGTTGAAGGCATTGACGCGGAAGCGCGCCAGGCCCTGGATCTCGAACGAGAAATCGCACTCCAGCGTGTCTTCATACGCCTTGCGCTGCGCATCGTTCATGATGTCGTACACCATGTCGTGCACGGCCTTGTGGTCGAGCGCCTCCACATTGATGCGGCGCACGTCGCCGTTGACGCGGATCATCGGCGGCAGGCCGGCCGACAAGTGCAGGTCGGAGGCCTTGTTCTTGACCGAGAAGGCCAGCAGTTGGGTGATGTCCATGGGCTTTTCGCGATAGGCTGAGGGGATTATGACGAGCGTTATCGGCAATCTCCAGGGCGTGCACAGCCGCATCGCCCACGCCTGTGCAGCGGCCGGCCGGCCCGTGGACAGCGTCACGCTGCTGGCCGTCAGCAAGACCTTTCCGGCCGCAGCGGTGCGTGACGCATTCGACGCCGGCTGCCGCCAGTTCGGCGAAAACTATGTGCAGGAGATGCTGGACAAGGTCACCACGCTGGCCGATCTGCGCGGCCAGATCACCTGGCACCTGATCGGCCCGCTGCAAAGCAACAAGACCCGGCCGGTGGCCGAGGCGGTGGACTGGGTGCATTCGGTCGACCGGCTGAAAATTGCGCAACGCTTGAGCGAACAGCGCCCGGCCCATCTGCCACCCCTGCAGGTGTGCCTGCAGGTCAACATCAGCGGTGAGGCCAGCAAGAGCGGGCTGGCGCCGGCTGAGGTGCCGGCGGTGGCGCAGGCGGTGGCGGCACTGCCCCGGCTGCGCCTGCGCGGGCTGATGGCCATCCCCGAGCCAGCGGGCGACGAAGCCGCCCAGCGGGCACCGCACCGTGCCTTGCGCGAACTGCTGCTGGCCCTGAACAACAGCGGCCTGGCGCTGGACACCCTCAGCATGGGCATGAGCGCCGACCTGGAGGCCGCCGTGGCCGAAGGCGCCACCATCGTGCGGGTGGGCACGGCCATCTTCGGCGGCAGAAATTGAGCCCACCCCCTACGGCCTTCGGCCGCCCCCTCAAGGGGGCAACGCCAGCGGCCCGGCAGAGCCGGTTCCGCGGCGTTCGCTGGGTTCCAGCATCAGTTGGCGAAGAGGCTCACACCTTCAGCCGCGTGGTGTGCTTCACTTCTTCCATCACCGCGTAGGTGCGGGTCTCGCGCACGCCGGGCAATGTCCAGATCACGGTGCCGATGAACTCGCGGTAGGCGGCCATGTCGGCCACGCGGGTCTTCAGCAGGTAGTCGAAACCGCCGGCCACCAGGTGGCATTCGAGGATCTCGTCACGCACCTGCACCGCAGCGCGGAAGGTGTCCATCACATCGTGCACCGTGCGGTCAAGCAGGATCTCGACAAACACCAGCAGGCCGGCGCCCAGCCTGGCGGGGTTCAGCCGCGCCTCGTAGCCCAGGATGTAGCCGTCACGGGTGAGGCGCTTCACACGCTCGAGCACCGCCGTGGGCGACAGATGCACCTCTTCGGCCAGCTTCAGGTTGCTGATGCGGCCGTCGGCCTGCAGCACCCGCAGGATGCGCAGGTCGATCTTGTCGAGGTCGCGGCCCTCGTCGCTTTCCATGTCAGAGCCCCTCTCGCGTGGTGTCGGCCCATCAAGCGGACGCCGTGGAACCGGCTTTGCCGGGCCACTGGCGGCGCCCCCGGGGGGGAGGCGCCGAAGGCGCTGCGGGGGCGTTAGTCAAGTTTGATGCCAACCTTCTGGATGATGGCGCCCCAGCGTTTCGCGTCGGCATCGAGCACGCGCTTGAAGTCCTCGGCGCTGCCGCCCACCGCCGTCAGGCCCTGGGCGTCGAGCGCGGCCTTGACCGCCGGGTCCTTCAGCGCGGCGTTGACGTCGGCGTTGATCCTGGCCACCACGGCCGCGGGCGTGCCGGTGGCGGTGAACAGGCCGTTCCAGGCCAGGCTCTCCACCTGCGGGTAGCCGGCCTCGGCCAGCGTGGGCAGGTCTTTCAGGCTGTCGGGGCGCTGTGCGGCGCTGGTGGCCAGCAGGCGCACCTTGTTGTTGCGCACATGCGGCAGCAGCGCCGGCGCCACCATGAAGGTGGCATCGGCCGTGCCCTGGGCCACGGCCATCGCCGCCGGCGGCGAGCCGTTGAACGGCACATGCGTGGCCTGGAAGCCGGCCTCGCTCATCATCAGCGCCATCGTCAGATGGGCCGAGCTGCCCTGGCCCAGGCTGCTGTAGTTGGCGCCGCCGGCCTTGGCCTTGGCCCAGTCGACGAAGTCCTTCACCGTCTTGACGGGCAGGTCGGCGTTGACGGCCAGCACGTTGGGCTGCGAGGTGGTCATCACCACCGGCACCAAGTCCCTGCCCGGGTTGTAGGGCATCTTGCTGTAGAGGAACGGGGCGAAGGCGATCGGGCCGTTGAAGCCCACCGCCAGGGTGTGGCCGTCGGGCGCGGCCTTGGCCGCCACGTCCACGCCCAGCATGCCGCCGGCGCCGGCCTTGTTCTCGACCACCACTGGCTGGCCCCAGCGGTCCTTCAGCTTGTCGCCCAGCAGGCGGGCAATGATGTCCAGGCTGCTGCCGGGGGGCGCCGGCACCACGATCTTGACGGGCTGGGTCGGCCAGGCCTGGGCGGCGGCCGGGCCGGCAACCCCCAGGGCCGCCAGGGCGGCCAGGGTGCAGGCGGTGGTGATCAGGGTGCGGCGTTGCATGGTGGCGGGCGGGCAGTGGCGGGAGGACGGATTCTCGCGCCTGCCGCACGCCATCAAGGCCCGTTCGCAGGCATCGGGGCCTGCGGACCGGACGCGCGCGCGGGCAGCGGCAGCCCGGGCACGGCCGGCCCTGTCACCGGCAGCTGCGGGGCCACCGGCTGTGGAAGCGCCGGGCCACGGCCCGCTGGCGCGCCGGAGGCCACGTCCGACGCAGCCGCAGCGGCCGACGCAGCCGGGTCTGGCATGCCCGGCTCGTCCAGCCCGATGCCAGCCACGCCGCCACCGTCGGCGTACTCGGCGTACACCCAGTCGTCACCGCGCCAGGCCAGGCCGTCGGGCGGTTCAGGGCGAGGCGCCACCGGCTGGCCTTTCAGCGCCTGGGCCATGTAGTCCATCCACACCGGCAGGGCCAGGCCGCCGCCCGATTCACGCGCGCCCAGGCTCTTCGGGTCGCCGTGGCCCATCCACACCACCGCCACCAGGCCGGGGCTGCCGGCGCCGGCCTGGAAGCCGGCAAACCAGGCGTCGACCGCGTCGTTGGTGGTGCCGGTCTTGCCGTAGAGATCACCCCGGCCCAGCTGCGCCTGCGCGCGCGCCGCGGTGCCGTAGCGCGCCACGTCGTTGAGCAGGCTGTTGGTGAGGAACACGTTGCGCGCCGGCACCACGCGGCGGGCGGCGTCAGCCGGGCCGGCGGGCGGCGCCTCGAACAGCGGCTTGCCCTGGGCATCGGTGATGCGCTCGATGACCACCGGCGCCACCGGCCAGCCACCGTTGGCCAGCACACCGTAGGCCTGCGCCAGGCGCATGGGCGTGGCGCTGCCGGCACCCAGGGCCAGGGCCAGGTTGTCGGGCTGCTCGGCCCGGGTGAAGCCGAAGCGCTCGCCCCAGGCGCGTGCCCGCGCCACGCCCACCTGCTGCAGCACGCGGATGCTGACCAGGTTCTTCGACCGCGCCAGCGCCTGGCGCAGCGTGATCGGGCCGTCGAACTGGCCGTCGCTGTTCTGCGGCGACCAGCCGTTGGGCGCGCTGAAGGGCGCGTCGTTGACCAGCGTGGCAGGCATCACGCCCGCCTCCAGCGCGGCCGAGTACAGGAAGGGCTTGTAGGCCGACCCCGGCTGGCGCCGCGCCTGGGTGGCATGGTTGAACGGCTGGCGGCTGAAGTCGAAGCCGCCCACCAGGGCCCGCACCCGGCCGCTGGTGGCGTCCAGCGCCACCAGGGCCGCCTGCACCTCGGGCCACTGTGTCAGCTGCCACGGGCCGGGGGTGCCGTCCTTGCCCGGCGCGGCCTGCACCACCCGCACCACCGAGCCAGGGCGGATCGCCAGATCGGCCGGCGCACCGGGGGCGATGGCGGACTCGGCGCCGCGCTGGGCCTGGGTGCTGACGGCCAGCCGCTCGCCGGTGGCCAGCTGCACCTGCAGCTGCTTCGGGGCAGCGCGCAGCACCACGGCCACACGCAGGTCGTCATCGTCGCGGTAGTCCTTCAGCGCCAGTGCGGCGGTGGCCTCGGCGTCCATGCGGCCGCTGGGGGCCAGGCTCTCCTGCCCCTCGGGCCCGCGCCAGGGCTGGCGGCTGTCGTAGGCCAGCACACCGCGCTGCACGGCCGCCACCGCCGCCTGCTGGTCGGCCGCGCGCAGGCTGGTGTGCACCCGCAGGCCCTGCGAATAGGCATCGGCACCGAAGCGTTCCACCACCACGCGGCGCGCCATCTCGGCCACATGGTCGGCGCGCAGCAACTGCTGGGTGGGGCCGCGCAGCTGCAGCACCTCGACCCTGGCGGCGGCCTGCTGCTCGGGCGTGATGGCGCCGGTGGCCACCATGCGCGCCAGCACCACCCGCTGGCGCTGGGTGGCGCGCTCCAGGTTGGTGGCGGGGTTGGCGTAGTGCGGGTTCTGCGGCAGGCCGGCCAGCATGGCGGCCTCGGCGATGCTGAGCTGGTCGAGCCGCTTGCCGAAGTAGGCCTGGGCCGCCGCCGCAAAGCCGTAGCTGCGCTGGCCCAGGTAGATCTGGTTCATGTACAGCTCCAGGATCTGCGGCTTGGACAGACGGCGCTCGATCTCCAGCGCCAGCAGCACCTCCTTGATCTTGCGCTCGGGCGTGAAGCGCTGCGACAGGAAAAAGGTGCGCGCCACCTGCTGGGTGATGGTGGACGCGCCCTGGCGCAGGCCGCCGGTGAACTGCGCCACCACCGCGCGCGCCACACCCAGCAGATCCAGCCCGCTGTGGCGGTAGAAGCGGGCGTCTTCCACTGCCAGCACGGCCTGCTGCATGGCCAGCGGGATCTGCGCAATCGGCGTGAACTGCCGCCGCTCGGTGCCGAACTGGCCGATCTCCACCCCGTCGGCGGTGAACACCTGCAGCGGCTGGCGCGGCTGGTAGGTGGTGACCGGGTCCAGCGACGGCAGCTGCGGCCCGTACCAGGCCACCACCAGCACCAGCAGTGCCACGCCGGCCATCAGGCTGCCCAGGCCCGCGATCAGCAGGCCGCGCCACAGGCGGTGGCGCGGATGCGGGGGCGGTGGGCTGGCAGGCGGCATGGGCGGCGGGCAGACGGCGAACTGCAGGGCCGGCGGCCCGTGTGGGCAGGATTATCAGCAGCGCGCTGGTGCTGTCTGTCGGCCAATGCCGCGCGTTCGCGTCAGATGTCGCGGCGGCGCAGAACGGGGCGTGGTGTAGGGTGTGGCCCGCGATGCCGTCGTCCATCCCATCCCACCAGCGCTTCTTCTGCCTGACACCCTGGGCTGCGCTGTTGCTGCTGGCCGCCTGCGGCAGCACGCCACCGCGGCCGGCCAGCACGCCAGCGGCCGGTGCCACCACGCCCGCCGATGCACCGCCCCGCCC
>JAGOBT010000534.1 GCA_017999135.1 Burkholderiaceae bacterium | reverse complement strand
AGCGGGCCGCCGCCTTCGGCCGCCAGCGCGGCCGAGATCAGCAGGTGCTGCGGGAAATCAACCCGACCCTGCAGCAGCAGATCGGCCCGGCGGCCGCGCGGCCGCGCCACCGGCGTGGCACCGCTGCCCAGCCAGGGCTGCAGGCGCTGGCCACTGGCCAGAAACGCCAGCGCCACCAGCGCGGCCCGGTTTTCCAGCGCGGCACTGGCGGTGTCGGGGCTGTGGCGGGCTGCCAGCTGGAACATCGACGCCACCAGCGGCGTGACCGGCAGACCCTGGCGCGGCGCCGCCGGGCCCGCCTGTGCCTGGACCTGGCTGGCCAGGTGGTCGGCATGGCGGCGCAGGCGGGCCTGGGTGTCGGGCGTCAGCAGCGATGCGGTCAGCACCTGCTCGGCGTTGTCGGGCCAGGCATAGGCCAGCACCAGCGCCTGCGCGCGGAAGCCCACGCGGCTGACCATCTTCTGCGCCAGTTCGCCCTGGGCGCGCAGGTTCAGCGCCTCCAGCAGGCGCGGCAACGCCGCTTCGGCCAGCCAGCCCGGCAGCGGCAGCCGGCCGATGCGCAGGGCCTGCACCGTGGGCAGGCCGTCGGATTCGCGCAGCACGGCGCGCAGGTTCAGCCAGCCGCCACCCGGCCAGGCCGCCAGCGGCAGGCTGGCCTCCACCACCGCCAGGCCGGGCTGCAGCCGCACACGGCCTCGGGCGGTCTGTGCGGCGCCGCCCAGGCGCTGGCCGGCCTGCTGCAGCAGCAGCTCCAGGTCGCGCTGCGACAGCACCACCGCGCGGGTGATGCCGGGCAGGGCGCGGCGCGGGTCGTTGTGGCGCAGCAGGTCGCGTGCGCGGGCCACGTCGTCCAACGACACCGCGTTGCCCGGCGCGTCCACCCGCGGTTGGCGCTCCATGGCCAGCCACAGGCTGACCACCACCGTGCCCGCCACCGCCAGCAGCACCGCCAGCAGGGCCAGGGGCCAGACGCGGCGGCGTGAGAGGGCAAGCAAGGGCATCGCCCGAGTCTGCCACCCCGCCGGTGGCCCGGTCGGTGGTGATGCCGGGCGCCGCCCGGGCTGGCGCTCAGATCACCACACGTCGACGAACCGTGCCGGCGCCAGGCCGGCGCCGCTGCCGCGCACCGCCCCGGTGCCATCCAGCCCGCGCACCAGCCAGCGGCGGGTGTCGGCGGGGTCGATCACCGCGTCGATCTCCAGCGTGGTGGCCATGTTGATGGCCGAGCCGTTCTCGTACTGGCGCGCCACCAGCTGCTGGTACAGCGCCTCGCGTTCCGCGCCGGCGGCGGCGGCTTCCAGCTCTTTGCGGTAGCCCAGCTTGACGGCGCCTTCCAGCCCCATGCCGCCGAATTCACCGGTCGGCCAGGAGACAGTGAACACCGGTGCGTCGAAGCCGCCCACCGCCATCGCCTGCGCGCCCAGGCCGTAGCCCTTGCGGATCACGACGCAGAACACCGGCACCTGCAGGTGCGCCGCGGTGACGAACAGCCGACAGGCATGGCGTACTTGCGCCTGGCGTTCCACCTCGGGCCCGACCATGAAGCCCGGCGTGTCGCACAGGCTCAACAGCGGGATGCCGTGCGCGTTGCACAGCTGCATGAAGCGCGCGCCCTTGTCGGCCGCGTCGGGGTCGATGGCGCCGCCCAGGTGGTGCGGGTTGTTGGCGACGATGCCCACCGGCCGGCCTTCGATGCGGGCCAGCGCCGTCACCATGCCGTGGCCCCAGCCGCGGCGCAGTTCCAGCACGCTGCCGGTATCGGCCAGCGCGGTGATGACGGCGCGCATGTCGTAGACCCGCAGCCGGTTCTCGGGCACCAGGTGGCGCAGGGCGCGCGGGTCGGCGGCCTGCCAGTCGGCGGTGCGGCCCTGGAAGTAGCCCAGGTACTGCTTGGTGGCAACCACCGCGGCGGCCTCGTCGTCGACCAGCACATCGACCACGCCGTTGGCATGCAGTTCGGCCGCCGGGCCGATCTCGTCGGGGCGGAACACACCCAGCCCGCCGCCTTCGATCATGGCCGGCCCGCCCATGCCGATGTTGGCGCTGCGGGTGCTGATGATCACGTCGGCGCAACCCAGCAGCGCGGCATTGCCGGCGAAGCAGCGGCCGTGCACCACGCCCACCACCGGAACCTGGCCCGACAGCGCGGCGAACTGGCTGAAGGTGTGGTTGTCCAGCCCGGCCACGATGGGCATGTCCACGTCGCCCGGGCGGCCGCCGCCGCCTTCGGCGAACAGCACCATCGGCAGCTGCCACTGGTGCGTCACGCCCAGCAGACGGTCCTTCTTCTTGTGGTTGCGCCAGCCCTGGGTGCCGGCCAGCACGGTGTAGTCGTAGGCCATCACCGCGGTGCGGCTGCGCTCGGGGCCGAAGTGGGCGGCGTTGACGGTGCCGATGCCGGTCACCATGCCGTCGGCCGGCGTGTTGCGCACCAGGTCGTCGAGCGAGCGGCGGCGGGTCTGGGCGGCGATGGCGTAGCCGCCGTATTCATTGAAGCTGCCGGGGTCGACCAGGTCGGCGATGTTCTCGCGCGCGGTGCGGCCGCCCTGGGCATGGCGCTTGGCCACGGCATCCGGGCGGGCGGCGTCCTGCAGCAGGGCGTCGCGGTCGCGCACCCGCTGCAGGTCGGCGCGGATGTGGTCGGGGCCGCGGGCCTGGGCGTCAGCCGCGGCGGCTTCGGCCTGGGCGACTGGCGCCAGTGTCATCAGCAGCTGGCCTTCGGCGACGAAGTCGCCCGCGGCCACGCACAGTTGCACCACCTGGCCGGCGCCGGGGGCGCCGATGCCGTGCTGCATCTTCATCGCTTCCAGCACCAGGGCCTCGCTGCCAGCGGCCAGCGTCTCGCCAGGGGCGGCGTTGAACTGCACCATGCGGCCCGCCATCGGCGCGCGCAGGGCGACCTGGCCGTCGGGCACGGCGGCCTCGGTCAGGGTGGATGGCGAGGCTGCGGGCGCTGCGTGTGGCGCCGCATCGGTGTGGGCGGCCAACTGACCTTGCAATTGCGGCCAGGCGGCTTCCAGCCAGCGGGTGTGGATCCGGTGGTGGGCCACATCATCGTGCGCGGCCAGCGCGCGCA
>JAGOBT010000533.1 GCA_017999135.1 Burkholderiaceae bacterium | reverse complement strand
CCATCACCCTGCTCGAATCCACCCGGCCTGACCACCGCGCCCGCGCCGACGCGCTGCTCAACGCCTTGCTGCCGCACAGCGGCCGCAGCTTCCGCCTGGGCGTCAGCGGCGTGCCGGGCGTGGGCAAGAGCACTTTCATCGAGGCCCTGGGCCTGTTCCTGATCGAGCGTGGCCACCGGGTGGCGGTGCTGGCGGTCGACCCGTCGTCGTCGGTCAGCGGCGGCTCCATCCTGGGCGACAAGACCCGCATGGAGCGACTGAGCATGGACACCCGCGCCTACATTCGCCCCAGCCCCAGCAGCGGCACGCTGGGCGGCGTGGCCGAGAAGACGCGCGAGGCCATGCTGGTGTGCGAGGCGGCGGGGCACGACGTGGTGATCGTCGAGACCGTGGGCGTGGGCCAGAGCGAGACCGCCGTGGCTGGCATGACCGACATGTTCGTGCTGCTGCAACTGCCGAACGCGGGCGACGACCTGCAGGCCATCAAGAAGGGCGTGATGGAGCTGGCCGACCTGGTGGTGATCAACAAGGCCGACATCGACGAGGCCGCCGCCACCCGGGCGCGGGCGCAGATCAGCTCATCGCTGCGTCTCATCGGCCTGCACGGCAACCCCGACCACCTGCACCACGACCAGCAGGTCTGGCACCCCGAGGTCCTGCAGCTCAGCGCGTTGAAGGGTTCGGGCCTGGGCGACTTCTGGGCTGCCATCACCCGCTTCCGCACCCTCCAGACGGCCAATGGCCGGCTGGCCGCCCGCCGCCAGCAGCAAGACCAGGCCTGGATGTGGAGCCTGATCGACGCCGGCCTGAAGCGCCGCTTCAAGGCCCACCCGGCGGTGACCACCGCGCTGCCCCAGCTCACCGGCGACGTGCAGGCAGGGCGCGTTGCGGCGTCTGTCGCGGCGCGCCGCCTGCTCGACCTGTTTTCCTGACATCCCGAACGAGGAGAGATCCCCATGCATGACATCCAACAGAAGCTCGAGGCCATGCGCGCCGAGGCCCGCCTGGGCGGCGGCGAAAAGCGCATTGCCGCGCAGCACGCCAAGGGCAAGCTCACCGCGCGTGAGCGGCTGGAACTGCTGCTCGACGAAGGCACGTTTGAGGAGTGGGACATGTTCGTCGAGCACCGCTGCGCGGACTTCGGCATGGACCAGAACAAGATCCGCGGCGACGGCGTTGTCACCGGCTACGGCATGATCAACGGCCGCCTGGTGTTCGTCTTCAGCCAGGACTTCACCGTCTTCGGCGGTGCGCTCAGCGAGGCCCATGCCGAGAAGATCTGCAAGGTGATGGACCAGGCGATGAAGGTGGGCGCGCCGGTCATCGGCCTGAATGATTCGGGCGGCGCCCGCATCCAGGAAGGTGTCGCGTCACTCGGCGGTTATGCCGACGTGTTCCAGCGCAACGTGATGGCCAGCGGCGTGATCCCGCAGATCAGCATGATCATGGGCCCCTGCGCCGGCGGCGCGGTGTACTCGCCCGCCATGACCGACTTCATCTTCATGGTGAAGGACAGCAGCTACATGTTCGTCACCGGCCCCGAGGTGGTGAAGACGGTGACGCACGAGGAAGTGACGGCCGAGGAACTGGGCGGCGCCGGCACCCACACCAGCCGCAGCGGCGTGGCCGATCTGGCCTTCGAGAACGATGTCGAAGCCATCCTGATGCTGCGGCGGTTCTACAACTACCTGCCGCTGAACAACCGCGAGAAGCCGCCGGTGCGCCCGAGTGCCGACCGCGCCGACCGGCTGGACCCCAGCCTGGACACCCTGGTGCCCGACAACCCGAACAAGCCCTACGCCATCAAGGAGCTGATTCTGAAGGTGGTGGACGACGGCGACTACTTCGAACTGCAGCCCGAGCATGCGCAGAACATCATCATCGGCCTGGGCCGCATGGAAGGCCAGACAGTGGGCATCGTGGCCAACAACCCGATGGTGCTGGCCGGCTGCCTGGACATCAAGAGCAGCATCAAGGCGGCGCGCTTCGTGCGCTTCTGCGATGCCTTCAACATTCCGGTGGTGACGTTCGTGGACGTGCCCGGTTTCATGCCCGGCACCAGCCAGGAATACGGCGGCATCATCAAGCACGGCGCCAAGCTGCTGTATGCCTATGCCGAATGCACCGTGCCCAAGGTGACGGTGATCACCCGCAAGGCCTATGGCGGTGCGTATGACGTGATGAGCAGCAAGCACCTGCGCGGCGACGTGAACTTCGCCTGGCCGAATGCCGAGATCGCGGTGATGGGCGCCAAGGGCGCGGTGGAGATCATCTTCCGCGAAGACAAGAACGACCCGGTGAAGCTGGCCGCCCGCGAAGCGGAATACAAGGCCCAGTTCGCCAACCCGTTCGTGGCCGGCAGCCGCGGCTTCATCGACGACGTGATCCAGCCGCACGAGACACGCAAGCGCATCTGCCGATCACTGGTGATGCTGCGCGACAAGAAACTGGAAAACCCGTGGCGCAAGCACGGGAACATTCCGCTGTGAGTCTTGTCTGATGCTCCTTACAATCAAGTAAGGAAATCAACGGAAAACACGCATGACCACTGCCACGCTCACCAGCAAGGGCCAGATCACGATCCCCGCCCAAGTCCGGCGTGCGCTCAATGTGCAGACTGGTGACCGGGTGGAATTCGTCGAGATCGAGCCCGGCCGCTTCCATCTGGTCGCTGCCACCCGCTCGGTGCGTGAGCTGAAGGGCATGTTCGGCCCGGCCGCACGCACCGTGTCGATCGGCGAGATGAACCGCACGATCGCCGAGCGCGGGGCCCAGGCCGCCGGTCCGCTGAGGTCCAAGCCATGATCGGCCTGGACACCAATGTGCTGGTGCGCTACGTGATGCAGGACGACCCGAAGCAGTCGCCGCGCGCCACCCGGCTTGTCGAATCACTGACGCCGGAAGCGCCCGGCTTCGTGCCGCTGGTGGTGGTGGTGGAACTGGTCTGGGTGCTCAGCGGCAGCTATGGCCTGGCCCGCGCCCAACTTGCCGCGGTGCTTGAAGCGCTGCTGCGCGCCAAGGAACTGGTGATCGACCGTGCCGCGGTGGTCAGCCAGGCCGCTGACCGCCACGCCCGCGCCG
>JAGOBT010000532.1 GCA_017999135.1 Burkholderiaceae bacterium | reverse complement strand
TCGAGGCCATCCCCGAGCGCACGCTGGAAGCCGCCGCCACGCTGCGCGCCGGCCCGCTGGACCGTTTCTTCACCGTGGCTGTGCCGCTGGCGCGGCCGGGCTTCGTCACCGCCAGCGTGCTGGGCTTCGCCCACACCGTGGGTGAATTCGGCGTGGTGCTGATGATCGGCGGCAACATCCCGGGGCAGACCCGGGTGCTGTCGGTGGCGCTGTTCGAGCATGTGGAAGCGGCCGAGTTCGCCGCAGCCCACCGCCTGGCCGGCGGCATGGTGGCCTTTGCCCTGGTGGTGCTGGTGGCGCTGTCACTGGCCAACCGGGCGCAACATGCCGACCGCGCCGCCCCCGGGGCCGCGCGATGAGCCAGGCGCTGCAGATCAGCCTGCGCCTGGCCCGAGGCGCCTTCACGCTCGATGTCGACCTGCAACTGCCGGGCCAAGGCGTCACCGCGCTGTTCGGCCCGTCGGGCTGCGGCAAGACCACGCTGCTGCGCACCCTGGCCGGGCTGGACCGCGCTGCCGGCCGCGTGGCGCTGGGCGCTGCGGTGTGGCAGGACGACGCCCAGCGCCGCTTCATGCCGCCGCACCAGCGGCCGCTGGGCTATGTGATCCAGGAGGCGGCGCTGTTCCCGCACCTCAGCGTGCAGGCCAACCTGAACTACGGCCGCCAGCGTGCCGGCGCCGCCGCCCAGGCCTTTGCGCTGGACGCGGTGGTCGACTTGCTGGGCATCGGCGCGCTGATGGACCGGCGGCCGGCCACGCTGTCGGGCGGCGAGCGTCAGCGCGTGGCCATCGCCCGCGCCCTGGCCACTGCGCCGCGCCTGCTGCTGATGGACGAGCCGCTGGCCGCGCTGGACGCGCCACGCAAGGCCGAGATCCTGCCGTACCTGGAACGCCTGCACCGCACGCTGGCCCTGCCCATCGTGTACGTGACGCACGCCATGGACGAGGTGGCCCGGCTGGCCGACCACCTGGTGCTGCTGGACGCCGGCCGCGTGCGCGCCGCCGGCCCGCTGGCCACGCTGCTGGCCCAGCCCGATCTGCCGCTGGCGCGGCAGGACGACGCCGGCGTGGTGATCACCGCCCGCGTGGACCGGCACGACACCGCCTATGGCCTGAGCCGCATTGCCTTCGACGGCGGCACGCTGTGGGTCGGCGAGACAGCGGCCGCGCCGGGCGACACGGTGCGCGCGCGGGTGCTGGCGCGTGATGTCAGCGTGGCCCGGCAGGCGCCACGCGAGTCCAGCCTGGTCAACGTGCTGCCAGTGGTGCTGGACAGCGTGCAGGCCGACCGCAGCACCGCCCTGCTGCGCCTTCGCCTGGGCACGCCGGGGGCCGCGCCCACCTGGCTGCTGGCCCGCATCACCCGCCGCAGCGCCGACACCCTGGCACTTCAGCCGGGTGATGCGCTGTTCGCCCAGATCAAGGGCGTGGCCCTGATGTGACGGCCGCCTGGGCGCGGCTGCCAGCCCCGCCTGCGCTTGACGCAAGTCAACCAAGGGCCGGCTTGGCGGCATGGCTCGCCGCTGCATCGGCGACCATCCCCACTGGAGGTGCCGATGCAGGTGATCGCGTGTGACGTGGTGGTGGTGGGCGGTGGTGGCGCCGGCCTGCGTGCGGCCATCGCGGCGGTGCAATCCGATGCCGGGCTGCAGGTGGCCCTGGTGAGCAAGGTGGTGCCGATGCGCAGCCACACCGTGGCGGCCGAAGGCGGTTCAGCCGGCGTGATCCGGCCCGACGACTCGCTGGACAAGCACTTCGACGACACCGTCTCAGGCGGCGACTGGCTGTGCGACCAGGACGCGGTGGATTTCTTCGTCGCGAACTGCACGCACGAGATGGTGCAGCTGGAGCACTGGGGCTGCCCCTGGAGCCGGCACGACGACGGCCGCATCAACGTGCGCTTCTTCGGCGGCATGAAGGTGCAACGCACCTGGTTCGCGGCCGACAAGACCGGCTTCCACATGCTGCACACGCTGTTCCAGACATCGCTGCAGCACGACCGTATCACGCGTTATGACGAGTTCTTCGTGGCCGACCTGGTGGTGGAGGATGGCCGGGTCTGCGGCGTGCTGGCCATCGAGATCGCCAGCGGCGAACTGGTGCTGTTCCGCTGCGGCGCGGTGGTGCTGGCCACCGGCGGCGCCGGCCGGGTGTACCGGCAGAACACCAATGCCGGCATCGTGACCGGCGACGGCATGGCGCTGGCCTTCCGCCACGGCGTGGCGCTGCGCGACATGGAATTCGTGCAGTACCACCCCACCGCCCTGCCCGGCAGCGGCATCCTGATCACCGAAGGCTGCCGTGGTGAAGGCGCCATCCTCGTCAACCGCCACGGCCACCGCTACCTGCAAGACTACGGCCTGGGCCCCACCGAGCCCTGGCCGCGCCCCAAGGCCATGGAACTGGGCCCGCGCGACAAGCTCTCCCAGGCGTTCTGGCAGGAAGAGCAGAAGGGCCACACCGTGCCAACGCCCGGCGGCCAAGCGGTGCACCTGGACCTGCGCCACCTGGGCGCACAGAAGATCCACGAGCGCCTGCCGCTGATCACCGAAGTGGCGCGCACCTTTGCCGGCGTCGACCCGGTCACGCAGCCCATCCCGGTGCGGCCGGCGGTGCACTACACCATGGGCGGCATCGCCACCAACCTGCACTGCGCCACCACGCTGCCCGGCCTGTATGCCGCCGGTGAATGCGCCAGCGTGGGCATCCACGGCGCCAACCGGCTGGGGTCGAACTCGCTGGCCGAGATCGTGGTGTTCGGCCGCGTGGCCGGTGAGCAGGCGGCGGCGTTTGCGCGCACTGCGGCGCCGGTGGCCGAACGTGGCCTGCTGCAGCAGGCCCAGGCTGCCGCCGCACCGCTGCTGGCGCTGCTGGATGTGGACCAGGGCGAGCGCGTGGCCACGCTGCGCAACGCCATGGGCGACAGCATGGAGGCCGGCGTCGGCATCTTCCGCCAGGCCAGCGGCATGCAGGCCACCTGCGACACCCTGGCCGGGCTGCGCGCACGCTGGCGCGCCGGCGTGCGGCTGGACGACCGGCGCCGGGTGTTCAACACCGAATGGCTGTCGGCCATCGAACTGGGC
>JAGOBT010000530.1 GCA_017999135.1 Burkholderiaceae bacterium | reverse complement strand
CGCCCTTTCCGTCCTCGACCTCGCCCCCATCGTTGAAGGCAGCAACGCTGCCGAGAGCCTGCACCGTGCGCTGGATCTGGCCCGCCACGCCGAGGGCTGGGGCTTCAAGCGCTACTGGCTGGCCGAGCACCACAACATGGACGGCGTGGCCTGCAGCGCCACTGCGGTGCTGGTGGGCCATGTGGCCGGCGGTACCAAGACCATCCGCGTCGGCTCGGGTGGCGTGATGCTGCCCAACCATGCGCCGCTGGTCATCGCCGAGCAGTTCGGCACCCTGGCCACGCTGTACCCGGGCCGCATCGACCTGGGCCTGGGCCGCGCGCCGGGCACCGACCAGCTCACCGCCCGCGCCCTGCGCCAACACCTGGTGCGCGATGAAGACGCGTTCCCGCAGGACGTGGTGGAACTGCAGGCCTACCTGGCCGACGCCCAGCCCGGCCAGGCGGTGCGCGCCATCCCCGGCATGGGCACCAAGGTGCCGATCTGGCTGCTGGGCAGCAGCCTGTACAGCGCGCAGCTGGCCGCGTACCTGGGCCTGCCGTTCGCCTTTGCCTCGCACTTTGCGCCCGACTACCTGATGCAGGCACTGGACATCTACCGCAGCAGCTACCGGCCCAGTGCCGACTGGCCCAAGCCGCATGCGATGGTGGCCGTCAACGTGGTGGCGGCCGACACCGACGACGACGCTGCGGTGCTGTTCACCTCCATCCAGCAGCGCTTTCTGGGCATGCAGCGCGGCGTGCGCGGCCCGTTGCCAAGGCCCATCGATCCGGCGGCGATGGAGGCGCTGTGGAACCCGCGCGAGAAAGCCGGCGTGCAGCGCATGCTGGTGGCCAGCGCGGTGGGCGGGCCGGCGGCGGTGCGCCAGCAGTTGCAGGCCATCGTGGACCAGACCGGCGCCAACGAGCTGATCGCCGCCGGCGCCATCCACAGCCACAGCGCCCGGCTGCACAGCTACGAGCTGCTGGCCGAAGTCGGCCGGGGCCTGCAGCCTCGCTGAAACCTTGCCCACGGCCTCGCAGAGCTCGGCCGCTTCGCCAGGCGCATGACAGGACGCAGGTCCTGTCATGCGTCCGGGCTCAGCCGAGCGCGCGGCGCGCGTTCTGGAACATCCGCATCCAGGGGCTGCGCGCCGACACGTCACCACCGGCGGCAAAGCTCATCTGGGCGTTGCGGAACACCCGCTCGGGGTGCGGCATCAGCACGGTGAAGCGGCCGTCGTCGGTGGTCACCGACGTCAGGCCGGCCGGGCTGCCGTTCGGGTTGAACGGGTAGGCCTCGGTGGCTGCGCCGTGGTGGTCAACGAAGCGCATCGCCGGGCGCACCTGCTGGGCGTTGCCCCGCTGGGAGAAATCGGCGAAACCCTCGCCATGGGCCACGGCGATCGGCAGCCGGCTGCCGGCCATGCCGGTGAAGAACAGCGACGGGCTCTCCAGCACCTCGACCAGACTCAGCCGGGCCTCGAACTGCTCGCTCTTGTTGCGGGTGAAGCGCGGCCAGGCCTCGGTGCCGGGGATGATGGGGGCGAGGGCGGCCATCATCTGGCAGCCGTTGCACACGCCCAGGGCCAGGGTGTCGGGCCGCTGGAAGAAGGCGGCGAACTGCTCGGCCAGCGCCGGGTTGAACAGGATGCTGCGGGCCCAGCCCTCGCCGGCGCCCAGGGTGTCGCCGTAGCTGAAGCCGCCGCAGGCCACCAGGGCCTGGAACTGGTCCAGCCGCGCCCCGCCCGTCTGCAGGTCGGTCATGTGCACATCGAAGGCCTCGAATCCGGCCTCGGCCATGGCGTAGCTCATCTCGACATGCGAGTTGACGCCCTGCTCGCGCAGGATGGCCACCTTCGGCTTCGCCAGCTGCAGAAACGGCGCGGCCGGGTTGGCGGCCACATCGAACGTCAGGTGCTGGTGCAGGCCCGGGTCGCCCACGGCGCCGGCAGCGGCGTGTTCGGCATCGGCGCAGGCCGGGTTGTCGCGCAGGCGGGCGATCTGCCAGCTCACTGCATCCCAGGCCTGCTGCAGGTCACGCAGCGGCGCGCTGAACTGCAGCTTGGCATCACGCCAAACCTCCACCACGCCGCGGTCGTTGGGCTTGCCCACCACATGGCTGTGGCGCGACAGGCCGTGGCTGCGCAGCACGCCCATCACCGCGTCGCGCTCGGCGCGCGGCACCTGGATCAGCACGCCCAGTTCCTCGTTGAACAGGGCCTTCAGCGTCAGCTCGTTGCGGCGTGCGCTGACTTGCGTGGCCCAGTTCTTCGAGTCGCCATATTCGGCCAGGCTGCTGGTGATGCCGTCGCCCTCGGTCACCAGCAGGTCGACGTTCAGGCTCAGGCCCAGCTGGCCGGCAAAGGCCATCTCGCAGGCCGCCGCCCACAGGCCCCCGTCGCTGCGGTCGTGGTAGGCCAGCAGCTTGCCTTCGCTGCGCAGCTGGTTGATGGCAGCCACCAGGGCCTTCAGTTGCTGCGGGTCATCGACATCGGGCACCACATCACCGAATTGGTTGATGACCTGCGCCAGCATGCTGCCGGCCATGCGGTTCTGGCCGTTGCCCAGGTCGACCAGGATCAGCGTGGTGTCGCCTGGCTGCAGCTGCGGCGTGAGCGTGCCGCGCACGTCGTCCAGCGTGGCGAAGGCGGTGATGACCAGGCTGACCGGTGCGGTCACCTGCTTGTCGACACCATCGTCGCGCCACTTGGTGCGCATCGACAGGCTGTCCTTGCCCACCGGGATGCCGATGCCCAGGGCCGGGCACAGGTCCATGCCCACGGCCTGGACGGTGTCGTACAGCGCAGCGTCTTCGCCCGGCTCGCCGCAGGCGGCCATCCAGTTGGCGCTGAGCTTGATGCGCGGCAGGCTGATCGGCGCGGCCAGCAGGTTGGTGATGGCCTCGGCCACCGCCATGCGGCCGCTGGCCGGGGCGTGCAGAGACGCCAAGGGCGTGCGCTCGCCCATGGCCATGGCTTCGCCGCGGAAGCCGGCGTAGTCGGCCAGGGTCACCGCGCAATCGGCCACCGGCACCTGCCACGGCCCGACCATCGGGTCGCGGTGGCTCAGGCCGCCCACGGTGCGGTCGCCGATGGTGATCAGGAAGCGC
>JAGOBT010000531.1 GCA_017999135.1 Burkholderiaceae bacterium | reverse complement strand
GTAAACCCCCAGATCGAAGGCCGAGGCACTGGCCAGCGGCACACCGCCGACGCCTGGCAGCCAGGGATAGTCATAGGTGGATGTGAGGAAAGGCGCCATGAATACCCAGCTGGCCGAGCCGGTGGCAGCGGCCAGCGCCAGGCCCCAGCCGATCCAGGACCGGAAATCGCCGCCCAGCAGCGGGCTGCGCTCACGCACCCACGCCTGGCCATGCGCGACTTGCATCAGGATCAGGCCGATCGCAAGGACCAGCCCGGCCACGAAGCCACCGCCCGGCAGATTGTGGCCGCGCAGGTAAAGGAACACCGAGATCAGCACCACGAAAGGCAGCACGAGCCGCGACACCCGCTGCAGCATCAGCGGGTGCGCCTGGCCGGTGGCACTGGGAGCCGGCGCCGATGGCGGCGCCCATCCGGACAGCAGTGCGTGCAGCGTCAGCGCCGCGATGCCCAGCACGGTGATCTCGCCCAGGGTGTCGAAGCCGCGGTAGTCGACGATGATCACGTTGACGGTGTTGGCCCCGCCGCCCAGCGGCAGGGTCGTGGCAAAGAAGAAGTCGCTGATGCTCTGCCCCGGACGGGTCAGCACCAGCCACACCAGCGCAGCAACACCCAGTCCCACCCCCGCCGCCAGTGCCGCGTCCAGCCACTTGCGCCAGGCGGCGCGACGCTCCGGCGGGCTCTCGTCGGGCAGCCACTTCAATGCCAGCATCAGCAGCACCACGCTCACCACCTCGACCAGCAGTTGCGTCAGCGCCAGATCGGGCGCCGACAGGCCGACGAAAACCAGGCACACCATCAGACCGGCGCCGCCCATCAGCAGCACCGCCGCCACGCGCTGCCGATGCAACAGCGCGGTGCCCAGCGCCGCAGCGCTGCCCAGCAGACCCAGCAGCAGCGCCATCGGATGCAGGCCCCGCAGGTGCAGCGCGGCCGGTTCGGCCGATGGCCCCCAGGAGAGCACGAACGGCGCCGCTCCGGCGACCAGCGCCATCAGCACCAGCAAGGTCAGGTAGCGCTGCAGACTTCCGTTCTGAAGCGCATCGACCAGCGTTCGGGCGGCCGACACCCCACTGGCCTGCAACAGGGCGAACAGCTCGCGGCCGCCATTCCGCGCCCAGCCGGGCAGACGCGTGATGCGGTGCAGATTGATGCCCCGCTGCAAAGCGGCATAGATCACCACGCCGGCCACCACCGCGATCCCACTCATCAGCAGCGCGCCGTTGAATCCGTGCCAGATCGCCAGCTCGAAGACGGGCAGCGCAGGCCCGGGCGCGCCGTACAAGGCCGCCTGCGCGGCCACCGTCACCAGCGGCCCGGCCACCAGCGCCGGCGCCAGGCCCACCGCCAGACACGACAGCACCAGCAGCGTGACCGGCAGCCGCATGAAGAACGGGGCCTCGTGCGGAACCTTCGGCAGGCCCACCGGCTCGCCGTTGAAGAAAGTGTCGTGAATGAAGCGCACCGAATAGACCGTGCTGAACGTGCCGGCCAGCGTGGCCCCGGCTGGCAGCAGCCATTCCATCGCCCAGTGCGACTGTTTGGCGAGCGTCTCGGCAAAGAACATTTCCTTGCTGAGGAAACCGTTGAGCAGCGGCACGCCCGCCATGCTGAGCGCCGCCACGATGCCCAGCGTGCCGGTCAAGGGCATCACTTTCATCAGCCCATTGATCCGCCGCATGTCGCGCGTGCCGCATTCGTGGTCGACGATGCCGGCGCTCATGAACAGGCCCGCCTTGAAGATCGCGTGGTTGAAGAGGTGGAAGACGCCCGCCACCACCGCGAGCGGCTCGGACAGGCCGAACAGCAGCGTGATCAGGCCGAGATGGCTGATGGTGCTGTAGGCGAGCAGGCCCTTCAGGTCATGCTGAAAGATCGCGATGTACGCGCCGAGCAGCATCGTGGCCAGCCCGACGCTGGTGACGATCCAGAACCAGGGCTCGCTGCCCCCGAGCGCCGGGTACATGCGCGCCAGCAGGAACACGCCGCACTTCACCATCGTGGCCGAATGCAGGTAGGCCGACACCGGCGTGGGCGCCGCCATGGCGTGCGGCAGCCAGAAGTGAAAAGGGAACTGCGCGCTCTTGGTGAACGCACCCAGCAGCACCAGCACCAGCGCCACCTCGTACAGCGCATGGGCGCGGATGCGATCGCCCGAGGCGAGCACCACGTCGAGTTCGAGGCTGCCGGCGATATGGCCCACCAGCAGTGCACCGGCCAGCAGGCAAAGTCCGCCGGCACCGGTGACGGCCAGGGCCATCCGTGCGCCCTCCCGCGCATCGCGGCCGATATCGTCGCGCCCATGCCAGTAGCCGATGAGCAGGAAGCTGGCCAGGGCGGTGAGCTCCCAGAACACCACCAGCAGGACCAGGTTGTCGGCCAGCACCACGCCCAGCATGGCGCCCATGAACAGCAGCAGCAAAACGAAGAAGCGCCGGCTCGGGCTGTGGGGATCGTCCGGGTCCAGGTACCAGGCGGCATACAGCACAACGAGGGCACCGATGCCACCGATCAGCAGCACGAACAGCCAGGACAGGCCGTCCATGCGCAGCCCGAGGTCCAAGCCGAGCGCGGGCAGCCACTCGACGCTGGCGCGCAGCACCTCCCCCCCGTAGACAGCCGGCGCCGCGTGCAGCGCCAGTGCGGTCACCGCCAGCGCCGCCACCCCGGCCAATCCCGCCTGCGTGCGACGCGCAGCCACCGGCAGACCGCTCACCAGAGCCGCGGCCAGCCAGGGCAGCGAGGCCAGCAGGAACAGGCTCATGGACTCACCGGGCATGAGCCTCAGCCGGGCGGCGGATCAGCATCACGACCAGCGTGACCACCGTCAGCGGCACGACGAAACCCATCATCACGCCCGAGAATGCCGGCAGCGCGTCATGCTGCTGCGCGGCCAGGATCAGGTAGGCCACATAGGCGACGTAGTACCCGAGGAAGACGCCGCCTTCCCAGCGCGCGATCTCGCGACCGGTCACGAACACCGGCAGGCAGGCCAGCGCCACCGCCACCATCACCCAGATGTCGAAGGACAGCAGCGACGGCGCGACCGCAAGGCCCAGATCGCCCGACACCAGCCCGGACAGCCCAAGAC
>JAGOBT010000529.1 GCA_017999135.1 Burkholderiaceae bacterium | reverse complement strand
GGCGCTGTTGCCGATGGGCTCGGCGCCGATCTCGTCCATGCGCTTGCGGAAGTCGGGCGACTGGATCACCTTGACCATCTCGGTGTTCAGCCGTGCCAGCACATCCCTGGGCGTGGCCGATGGCGCCAGCACGCCGAACCAGGTGCCGATGTTGAAGCCCTTCAGGCCGGCTTCGTCCAGCGTGGGCACGTCGGGCAGCGCGGCCGAGCGCCGCGCGGTGGTGACGGCCAGCGCCCGCAGCTTGCCGGCCTTGATGTGCGGCAGCACCGGCGTCACCGTGTCGAACGACATCGTGATCTGCCCGCCCAGCAGGTCGGTGGTCAGCGGGCCGCTGCCCTTGTAGGGGATGTGGCCGAAGCTGGCGCCGGTCATGTTCTCGAATTGCGTGCCGATCAGGTGCTGCGCGGTGCCGTTGCCGTTGGACCCGTAGTTGGCCTCGCCCGGCTTGGCCTTGAGCAGGGCCACCAGCTCGGCCACGTTCCTGGCCGGCGTGTTGGCGTTGACCACCAGCACGTTGGGCACCAGGGCGATGGTGGTGATCGGTGCGAAGTCCTTCTGGAAGTCGTACGGCAGCTTCTTGTAGACGCTGCTGGCGATGGTGTGGTGCACCGCGCCCACCAGCAGGGTGTGGCCGTCGGCACGCGACTTGGCCACATGGTCGGCGCCCAGCGTGGCACCGGCGCCCGGCTTGCTCTCGACGATGACCGGCTGGCCCAGGCTGAGCGTCAGCTTCTCGGCCAGCGCGCGGGCCAGCACGTCGGTGGTGCCGCCGGCCGGGAAGGGCACCACCAGGGTGACCGGCTTGCTGGGCCAGGTGTCGGCCAGTGCCGGGCCGGCGGCCAGCAGGGCTGCCAGGGTCAGAGGCAGATGGCGGCGGCGGAGGGGGTGGCTGTGTTGGTGCATGGTTGTCTCCTGTGGTGGGGCGGGCGCCGGGTCAGATGGCCAGCCTGGCGCAGACGGCCTCGGTCACCTGGGCCGTGGTGGCCCGGCCACCCAGGTCGCGGGTGTGCAGCGCGGGGTTGGCCGTCACCTGCTCGATGGCGGCCATCACCTGCTGGGCCGCCTCGGGCTCGCCCAGATGGTCCAGCAGCATGACCACCGACCAGAACGTGCCCACCGGGTTGGCCAGCCCCTGGCCCATGATGTCGAAGGCCGAGCCGTGGATGGGCTCGAACATGCTGGGGTAGCGGCGCTCGGGGTCGATGTTGCCGGTGGGCGCGATGCCCAGGCTGCCGGCCAGCGCGGCGGCCAGGTCGCTCAGGATGTCGGCATGCAGGTTGGTGGCGACGATGGTGTCCAGCGTGGCCGGGCGGTTCACCATGCGGGCGGTGGCGGCGTCGACCAGTTCCTTGTCCCAGGTGACGTCGGGGAACTCCTGGCTGATCTGCAGCGCGATCTCGTCCCACATCACCATCGCATGGCGCTGGGCGTTGCTCTTGGTCACCACCGTCAGCAGCTTGCGCGGGCGGCTCTGCGCCAGCCTGAAGGCATAGCGCATGATGCGCTCGACCCCGGCGCGGGTCATGATCGACACGTCGGTGGCCGCCTCGATCGGGTGGCCCTGGTGCACCCGGCCGCCCACGCCGGCGTATTCACCTTCGGAGTTCTCGCGCACGATCACCCAGTTCAGGTCGTTCGGGCCGCAGCGTTTCAGCGGGCCGTCGATGCCCGGCAGGATGCGGGTGGGCCGCACGTTGGCGTACTGGTCGAAGCCCTGGCAGATCTTCAGCCGCAGGCCCCACAGCGTGATGTGGTCGGGGATGTGCGGGTCGCCGGCCGATCCGAACAGGATGGCGTCCTGGTGGCGCAGCGCGTCCAGGCCGTCGGCCGGCATCATCACGCCGTGGGCGCGGTAGTGGTCGCCGCCCCAGTCGAAGTTCTGGAAGGCGAAGCGGAAGCTGCGGCTGCCGGCGGCCAGCGCCTCCAGCACCTGCTGGCCGGCGGGCACCACTTCCTTGCCGATGCCGTCGCCGGGGATGGTGGCGATCTTGTAGGTCTTCATGCGGTGTCTCCGTCCGTGGGTTGCAGTGGGCGGGACTGTAGGCACTGGACCGGGCACAGGGCCGGGGCTAAAGTTCAGGCATTGTTCACTTGAAGTTCACAATCAAGCGGGGTGCGGGCGATGGGCAACGGCATCCAACCGGCCGACCTGCGGTTCTTCTCGGTGCTGGCCGGCGCCGGCAGCCTGGGCGCGGCGGCGCGTGAGCTGGGCATCACCACGCCGGCGGTCAGCAAGCACCTGGCCCTGATGGAGCGGCGCCTGGGCGTGCCGCTGGTCAACCGCACCACCCGGCGCATGGGCCTGACGCCCGAGGGCGAGCTGTACCTGGCGCATGCGCGCCGCATCCTCGGCGAGATCGACGATCTGGAGCAGCTGCTGGGCACGTCGCGCGGCACGCCCACCGGGCTGCTGCGGGTGAATGCCACGCTGGGTTTCGGCCGCAGCCATGTGGCGCCGCTGATCTCCGACTTCGCGCGGCGGCACCCGCAGCTGGAGGTGCAGCTGCAGCTGTCGGTGAACCCGCCGCCGCTGACCGACGACAGCTTCGATGTGTGCATCCGCTTCGGCGCGCCGCCCGATGCCCGGGTGGTGGCCCGCCACATCGCGCCCAACCGGCGCCTGCTGTGCGCGGCGCCGGCCTACCTGGCGCGCCACGGCACGCCGCGCGTGCCGCACGACCTGGTGCGCCACCAGTGCATCGGCATCCGCCAGGGCGAAGAGGCCTATGGCCTGTGGCGGCTGACCAGCGGCCGCGGCAAGGCCGCCACCACCGACGCGGTCAAGACCCGCGGCAACCTGAGCACCAACGACGGCGAGATCGCGGTGCACTGGGCGCTGGACGGCCACGGCATCCTGATGCGCGCCGAGTGGGACATCGCCCACCACCTGGCCAGCGGGCGCCTGGTGCAGGTGCTGCCGCAATGCGAGACGCCCGACGCCGATGTCTACGCGGTCTACCCGCAGCGCCACCAGTTGGCGGCGCGTGTGCGGGCCTTCGTCGACCATGTGGCGGCAGCGCTGCCGCAGCGCGCTGCGCGGGCCTTGGATGCGGCCGGGGCGGCCTGAAGCATCAGCGCGGAATGTGGAGCAGCCAGAGGTGATG
>JAGOBT010000528.1 GCA_017999135.1 Burkholderiaceae bacterium | reverse complement strand
ATGCCGCAGGTGCAGGCGGTGGCCTTCGGCCAGGGGCCGGGCGCCTTCACCGGGTTGCGCACCGCCTGTGCCGTGGCGCAGGGCCTGGCCTTCGCGCACGACACGCCGGTGCTGCCGGTCGACAGCCTGCTGATCGTGGCCGAAGACGCCCGGCTGCAGGCCGCCGAACCTGACCGCGACGGCCTGTGGTGGGTGGCGATGGACGCCCGCATGGACGAGGTGTATGCCGCGGCCTACCGGCACGGGCCCGGCGGCTGGGCGCCGCAGGTGGCACCGCAGCTCTACACCCTGGGCGCGCTGGCCGATGCCTGGCAGGCCGACCCGCCGCAGCGGGTGGCCGGCAGCGCCATCGGCGCCTTCGGCGACCGCCTGCCCTGGGGCGCCGCCCGCCTGTGGCCGCACACCCATGACCGTGCCGCCGCGTTGCTGCGGCTGGCCGCTGCCGCCTGGGCGGCCGGCGCCACCGTGGCAGCCGACGCCGCACTGCCGCTGTACCTGCGTGACAAGGTGGCCCAGACCACCGCCGAGCGCCTGGCACTGCGTGCGGCCGCTGCGGCGCCGGGAGCCGCGGCATGAACGGGCCCGACCGGCAGGCCCTGGCCGGGCCAGGGCTGCGCGCCATGGCCACCGACGATCTGGATGCGGTGCTGGCGCTGGAGGTGTCGGCCTACAGCTTTCCGTGGTCGCGCGGCAATTTCATCGATTCGCTGGCGGCCGGCTACCTGGCCTGGGTGCGGCATGACAACCAGCACCGACTGCTGGCCTACTGCGTGGCCCAGCCCGGCTACCAGGAGACGCACCTGCTGAACCTGACGGTGACACCGACGCAGCAGCGCCGTGGCCACGGCCGGGCCCTGCTGGTGGCCTTGGCCGACTGGGCACGCCAGCGCGGCGACGCCGCGCTGTGGCTGGAAGTTCGGCAGAGCAATGCCGCAGGCCGCGCGCTGTACGCGGCCGCCGGCTTTGCCGAGGTGGGCCTGCGCCGCGGCTACTACCCCGACCAGCACCAGCGGCGCGAAGACGCGGTGGTGATGCGCCTGCCCCTGCAGCCCGGCCACGCCGGAGACACCCCCGATGCGCTGGACTGAGCGCCAGCAGACCCTGCTGCAGGCCATGGGCCTGCGGCTGTGGCTGCCGCCGGGCGAGGCGCTGGCCGCAGCCGCCGATGCGCAAGCGGCGCCTCCAGCGAGGCCCCCGGTGCTGCCCCCGGTGCCGCCTCCGGCGGCGGCACCTGCAGCAACCCCCGTGATGGCACCACCGGCGACGGCAGCGGTGCCCGCGCCCCTGCCTGCCACGGCACGGCAGGCCGTGCCGGCCGCCGTGGCACTGCCCCAGGCAGGGCCAACCGAGGGCCTGGACTGGCCGGCCCTGCGCACCGCCGTGGCCGACTGCCGTGCCTGCGGCCTGTGCGAGACACGCCGGCAGACGGTGTTCGGCACCGGCCACCCGCAGGCGCACTGCATGGTGGTGGGCGAGGCGCCGGGCGAGCAGGAAGACGCCCAGGGCGAGCCCTTCGTCGGCGCCGCCGGCCAGTTGCTCGACCGCATGCTGGCCGCGCTGGGACTGGGCCGGGGTGACGGCACGGCGGCCGGGTCGCCGTCGCAGCAGGTGTTCATCGCCAACACGCTGAAATGCCGGCCACCGCGCAACCGCAACCCGTCACCCGAAGAGCTGGCCGCCTGCCGGCCGTTCCTGCAGCGCCAGGTGGCGCTGGTGCAGCCGCGGGTGATTTTGGCGATGGGCCGGTTCGCGGTGCAGTCGCTGCTGGACAGCGACGCACCCATCGGCCGGCTGCGCGGCACGGTGCACCGCTGGCACGGCGTGCCGCTGGTCGTCACCTACCACCCGGCCTATCTGCTGCGCCAGCCGGCCGACAAGGCCAAGGCCTGGGACGACCTGTGCCTGGCGGCCGAGCTGCTGGCCCGGCCGCCCCAGCCCTGATCAGCCGCCCTGGCCCGGTTTGCCCGGTTTGCCCGGCTTGACCGGCCGTGTCCAGCCCGGGATCGACACCTGCTTGCCGCGCGCCACCGTCAGCTGGCCGGCGGGCGTGCTCTTGCTGATGGTGCTGCCGCCGCCCACGGTGCCGCCCTCGCCGATGGTGACCGGCGCGATCAGCACGCAGTTGCTGCCGATGTGCACGTCGGCGCCGATCACGGTGCGGTGCTTGTAGGCGCCGTCGTAGTTGGCAGTGATGCTGCCGGCGCCGTAGTTGACCCGCTCGCCCACGGTGGCGTCGCCCAGGTAGGCCAGGTGGTTGGCCTTGGCGCCCTTGGCCAGGGTGCTGTTCTTCACCTCGACGAAGTTGCCGATGTGCACCTCGTCGGCCAGGTCGGCGCCGGGGCGCAGGCGGGCATAGGGGCCGATCAGCGCACCGGCACCCACGCGGGCGCCCTCGATGTGGGTGAACGGGTGGATGACCGCGCCGTTGCCGATCACCGCGTCGCGGAGTACGCAATGCGCGCCGATGCGCACGTCGTCGCCCAGCGCGACCGTGCCTTCAAAGACGCAGCCGACATCGATGTCGACATCCTGGCCAGCGGTGAGCGTGCCGCGCAGGTCGAAGCGCGCCGGGTCGGCCAGGCGCACGCCAGCCTCGAGCAGGGCGTCGGCCTGGCGGCGCTGGAATCGGCGCTCCAGGTCGGCCAGCTGCAGCGGGCTGTTGACGCCCAGCACCTCGGTCTCGTCGGCGGCCTGGCTGGCCACCACCGGCACGCCCTCGGCCACGGCCATGGCCACGATGTCGGTGAGGTAGAACTCCTTCTGCGCGTTGTCGTCGGTCAGCGCCATCACCCAGCGGCGCAGCAGCGCGGTGGGCGCGGCCATCATGCCGGTGTAGACCTCGCGGATCTGGCGCTGCGCCGGGCTGGCGTCCTTGTGCTCGACGATGCCGAGCACGGCGCCGTCGGCCGAACCGCCGGCGCGCACGATGCGGCCGTAGCCGGTGGCATCAGGCAGCACGATGGTCAGCAGGGCCAGGCGGGTGCCACCGCAGGCATCCACCAGCGCCTGCGCGGTGCCGGCGGCGATCAGCGGCACGTCGCCGTTGAGGATCAGCGTGGTGCTGCCGGGCGCGTCCACATCGGCCAGGTGCGGCACCACCTGCTG
>JAGOBT010000527.1 GCA_017999135.1 Burkholderiaceae bacterium | reverse complement strand
GCTTTGCTGCAGGTGATGCCAGGTCCAGCCCCTTGTCGCGTGCATAGCGGTCGCTCAGCGCCTGGTGGCTCGGAAAATCAGCCAGCGGCAACGGGCCCAGCACCTCGCCCGCGCCGGCATCGAACTCACCGTAGCGGTGGCCATTGGTGGCAAACACGTACTGCACGGCATGGCGTGCGCAGGCGGCGTAACCCCTGGCCTGTTGAAGGCCAGCCATGGGCTGCAAGTCTTCCGCCTTGGCTTCGAGCACACCCACCGGCCAGGGCTGGGGCAGGCTGGCATGGCGCACATAGATCAGATAGTCGGTGATGCCATTGGACTTGCCGCGCCGGCCCTTGAACCCGGTTGGCTCCACCGGCGGCGGCGTCTCCAACCGGATCTTCCAAGGGTCGTTGTAGCCCTTGGCCGCCAGAACCGGGTTGATGAGGTGGTACTTGGTGCTCTCTTCGTTCATGCCCACGACGCGGCTCCCTGCGGTGGCAATGCTGCTGGCCGATTGTGGCGGCAGCCCAGCCCACTGCCTGCTGCTGCCTCACATCCGCAGCAGCGCCAGGCCCTTCAGGTACTCGCCCTCGGGAAACTCCAACGTCGTCGGGTGGTCGGGCGCACCTTCCAGCCGCTGCAGGATGGCGGCGTTCACCCCGGCGTCGATGCCGGCACCGGCCACGATCTTGTGGAACAGGTCGGCCGGGATGCCGCCCGAGCAGCTGAAAGTGAGCAGCAGCCCGCCCGGTGCCAGCAGCTTCAACCCCAGGCGGTTGATGTCCTTGTAGGCGCGGGCCGCACGCTCGGCATGGGCGGCCGTGGGCGCGAACTTCGGCGGGTCGAGCACGATGGCGTCGAAGCTGCGGCCCTCGGCCAGGCATTGGCGCAGGAAGGCGTTGACGTCGGCATCGACGAAGGCGTGCGCGGTGTCGTCGAAGCCGTTGCGGCGCAGGTTGTCGCGCGCCTGGGCCAGCGCCGGGCCGGATGAATCCACGCTGGTCACCTGCTGCGCCCCGCCGGCCAGCGCGGCCACGCTGAAGCCGCCGGTGTAGCTGTAGCAGTTCAGCACCGTGCGGCAGCCCAGCTGGCGCACCAGTTGCGCAAAGCGGTGGCGGTTGTCGCGCTGGTCCAGGTAGTAGCCGGTCTTGTGGCCCAGCGCCACATCCAGGCCCAGCTGCCAGCCGTGCTCGGTGATGGCCACCGCAGTGGGTCCGTCGCCACGCAGCCAGCCGGTGCGCTCGGGCAGGCCTTCCAGTGCGCGCACGCTGGCGTCGCTGCGCTCGTACAGGCGGGTCAGTCCGGTGGTGGCCAGCAGTGCATCGGCGATCACGTCGCGCCAGCGCTCGATGCCGGCCGAGCCGAACTGCGCACTCAGCACATCGCCATACCGGTCGACGATCAGCCCGGGCAGGCCGTCGGCCTCGCCGTGCACCAGGCGCTGGCCGTCGCTGGCGATGCCCAGGCGGGCGCGCAGGGCGATGGCCTGCTGCAGCCGCTGGGTGAAGAAAGCAGCGTCGATGCGCTGCGCTTCATCAAAGCTCCAGGCCCGCACGCGGATGGACGAGGACGGGCTGTATGCGCCCCAGGCCAGGAAGCGGCCGTCGGCTGCTTCCACCCGCACCAGTTCGCCGGCATCGGCGCTGCCGCGGGCGATGCTGCCTTCGAACACCCAGGGGTGGCGGCGCAGCAGCGAGCGCTCCTTGCCTTCACGCAGACGGATCGATTTCATGCCGGCGATTGTCCGGCCTGGCCAGCGCCGCCCCGCTACTTGCGCCTGGCGCGTGGGTGCGCCGCGTCGTAGGCCTTGGCCAAGTGCTGGAAGTCGAGCTTGGTGTAGACCTGGGTGGTGGTGATGCTGGCATGGCCCAGCAACTCCTGCACCGCGCGCAGGTCACCACTGCTCTGCAGCAGGTGCGACGCGAAGCTGTGCCGCAGCATGTGCGGGTGCACGCCGGTGGCCAGGCCGGCATCACGCGCCAGGCTCTGCAGGCGGCTGCGCACCTGGCTGTCGGACAGGCGGGTGCCACGGTTGCTGACGAACAGCGCCGGCTCGTCGGGCCGGGCCAGCGTGCCGCGCAGCGCCCCCCAGGCGGCCAGGGCCTGCAGCGCCGGGCCGCCCACCGGCACGCTGCGGCGCTTGCGGCCCTTGCCCAGCACATGGGCGGTGGCATCGGCCGCATCCACCCAGCCGGCGGCGGTGGCGCTGGCGGCCATGTCCAGCCCCGTCAGCTCGCCCACCCGCAGGCCGCTGCTGTAGAGCAGCTCGACGATGGCATGGTCGCGCGCCGCCAGGGCCGGGTTCTCGGTGCGCGGCATCTGCTGGGCCAGTGCCACCGCGTCGTCCACGCCCAGCGCCTTGGGCAGCGGCTTGGGCGCCTTGGGCGGGCGGATGTCGTCGACCGGGTTGTGGGTGACCAGCCGCTCGCGGCCCCAGTGCTTGTACAGGCCGCGCCAGGCCGCCAGGGCGATGGCGATGCTGCGCGGGCCCAGGCCCCGTTCACGCAGCCGCGCGGCCCAGCCGCGGATGTGGTGGGCCTGCGCCTGGCCCAGCGCCACACCGTCGTCGTCGGCCAGTTGCTGCAGCCAGCCCAGGCCGTCGCCGTACATGGCCAGCGTGCGCGGCGCCAGGCGCCGTTCCACCCGCAGGTGCTGCAGAAAGGCCGCGATCGCAGGCGGGTGGCGACCATCAAGCGGCCGCCGTGGATCCGGCTTTGCCGGGCCACTGGGGGCGCCCCCTTGGGGGGGAGCGCCGAAGGCGCTTCGGGAGGGGGTCAAGCCATCAGGCGGCTCAGGGCCGCGCTGGCCACCTCGCCGATGCGCATCAGGAACTCGGTGCCCATCTCGGCGCTGTAGCGGGTGGGGTCGGGTGAACCCAGCACCAGCAGGCCAAACGCGGGGCCGTCTTCGGCGTTGCGCAGAGGCACCAGGGCCACCGACATCACAGTGTCGGCATCGTCCAGCCAGGCCGCCGGCGCAAAACCGGTGTTCAGCCCGCAGTAGGGCAGCGCCAGGCCGCTGGCCAGTTGCTGCACCTCATCGCCCACGTCGGCGGCCCAAGGCTGGCCGGCCAGGGCAGCATCCACGCCCCACAGCCGGATGGCCGCCTGCGGGATCAGGAAC
>JAGOBT010000526.1 GCA_017999135.1 Burkholderiaceae bacterium | reverse complement strand
GTTGCGTACAACAGCGCGGCGACCATCGTCGAGGCCTTGGCATCCGTGACCCAGCAGACCTACCCGGACATCGAGCACATCGTCGTGGACGGCGGCTCGACGGACGACAGCCTGGCGCTGATTGCTGCCCACGGCCAGCGCATCGCCCGCCTGGTGTCGGAACCCGACGATGGCATCTACGACGCCATGAACAAGGGGCTTCGCCTGGCCACCGGCGAGTTGATCGGGTTCCTGAACAGCGACGACACCTTCGCGTCCGACGACACCATCGCGCAGGTGGCCCGTGCCGCGTCCGTCGGCCAGCCAGATGCGGTGTTCGGTGACCTGGTCTATGTCGACCCGGCACGCAGCCGGCCGCTGGTGCGCTACTGGCGCGCCGGCAACTTCTCGCTGGCCAAGCTGCGGCTGGGCTGGATGCCGCCGCACCCGACCCTGTACACGCGCCGCGACGTGATCGAACGGGTGGGCTGCTTCGATGCCACCCTGAAGATCGCCGCCGACTATGAATTCATGCTGCGGCTGCTGGTGCGGCCGGGCCTGAAGGTGACCTACATCCCGAAGGTGCTGGTGAAGATGCGCCTGGGTGGCGCCAGCAACCAGTCGATCAAGGCGATGCTGCGCAAGTCGTCCGAAGACCTGCGCGCCATGCGCAAGCACCGCGTGGGTGGCGTGGTGGCGCTGCTGTTCAAGAACCTCCGCAAACTGCCGCAGTTCTGGGCGCAGCCGCACCACGAAATCACCGCCCGATAGCGAACCCCCATCATCCATGCCGCGTCCTTCCGCCCTTTCCCTGACGACCCTCGTGGCCGTGTTGTGCTTCGTTGCAGGCTGCAGCCACCTGCCCGCCAGCGGCCCCGGCCGCAGTGATGTGCGCGATGCCGCGGCCAGGCCAGGCACGCAGGCCGTGCAGATCGTCGACGTGAACGACGCGGTGGCGCGCAAGCTGCTGGCGCAACGGCGGCAGCAGCAGTTCTCCGAGACCCTGGGCCAGGTGCGCCACACCGACCCCACCATCGGCGCGGGCGATGCGCTCGAGATCAACCTCTGGGAGGCGCCGCCGGCCACCCTGTTCGGCGGCGGCATGACCGACGTGCGCGGCCTGCCCAGCACCTCACGCGCCACCACCATGCCCGAGCAGGTGGTCGACCGCGAAGGCTTCATCCGCATTCCGTTTGCCGGCCGCGTCAAGGCCGCCGGCCTGACACCACAGATGCTGGAAGCGGAGATCATGCGCCGCCTCACCGGCAAGGCCAACCAGCCCGAAGCGCTGGTGCGGGTGCTGCGCAACAGCTCGGCCAATGTCACCGTGGTGGGTGAGGTGGCCACCAGCCTGCGCATGCCCCTCACCGCCAGCGGTGAACGCCTGCTCGACGCCCTGGCGGCTGCGGGCGGCGTGCGGCAACCCGTGAACAAGACGACCGTGCAGGTGACGCGGGGCGACAGCTTCCACAGCATGCCGCTCGACCGGGTGATCCGCGACCCGCGGCAGAACGTGCCGCTGCGCGCGGGCGACGTGGTCACGGCCATCTTCCAGCCGCTGAGCTTCACCGCGCTGGGGGCCACCGGCAAGAACGAAGAGATCAGCTTCGAGGCCCAGGGCATCAACCTGGCCCAGGCGCTGGCGCGGGCGGGCGGCCTGATCGATGCGCGGTCTGACGCGCAGGGCGTGTTCATCTTCCGGCTGGAACAGCCGGGGGCGCTGGATTGGCCGCGCCAACCCGTGGCCACCACGCCCGACGGCCTGGTGCCGGTGGTCTACCGGGTCGACCTGAAAGACCCGGGCAGCTTCTTCATGATGCAAAGCTTCGCGATGAGCGACAAGGACGTGCTGTTCGTCAGCAACGCACCGGTGACCGAACTGCAGAAGTTCCTGAACACGGTGTTCTCTGCCGTCTACCCGTTGATCACCGTCATCAACGCCGTCAATTGAAGCCCGTCCGCAGTTCCGGCGGGGCCGGCGGCGCCACCGCCCAGCGGCCGACATCCGCTTACCATCGTTCGACATGAGCACCGACCAAGCCTGGGTCAAGTGGGGGCGCCAAGACCCCTACTTCGCCGTCATCACCAACGAGAAGTTCCGCTCCGCCAACCTGACCGACGCAGCCCGCAAAGAGTTCTTCGATTCAGGCCGCTACCACGCCAACTACGTGCTCGACCGTTGCCGGCGGCTGATCGACCCGGCCTTTGCGCCACAACGGGCGCTGGATTTCGGCTGCGGCGTGGGCCGGGTGACCTTGCCGCTGGCCGAGAAGGTGGCCCGCGTGGTAGGGGTGGATGTGTCGCCAGAGATGCTGGCCGAGGCGCGGCGCAACGCCGACCGGATGGACGTGCGCAATGTCGACTGGCTGCCGTCGGACGACAGCCTGTCGGCCGTGCAGGGCCCGTTCGACCTGGTGCACTCCTGCATCACCTTCCAGCACATCGACGTGCCGCGCGGGCGGGTGCTGTTCAGCCGGCTGCTGGATCTGCTGGCGCCCGGCGGCCTGGGCGCCATCCAGATCACCTACGCCAAGGCAGTGCATGCCGACACCTTCGGCCAGCCGCCGGCCCCGGCACCGGCGCCAGCACCGGCACCGCCGGCCCCAGCCGGCGTCAGAACCGTGATGCTGGAAGGCCGCCGCAACGTGATGAACCGCCTGGGCCTGGGCACGCGCGACGAACCCCAGGGCGACCCCGAGATGCAGATGAACCCCTACCAGCTCAGCGAGCTGGCGTTTCTGCTGCAGTCAGCCGGGGTACAGGGCTTCCAGGCCCAGTTCACCGACCACGGCGGTGAGCTGGGCGTGTTCCTGTTCTTCAAGAAGCCCGCTGCAGCCCCGGCGGCGCCTTGACCAGCTGGCAGCTGTCGACCAGGTAGCACAGCTGCCGCATGTCGCCCGACCCGGGTTCGGCGGCGGCAGGCACAAAGCTGTCATCGCAACGGATCTCGCATTGCAGCGACGCGCCAGGCTGCGCATCGGTGACCGGGATCACCAGCGCAAACGGGCCGGGCCGCTGCACCCGCCACGACTGCGTGCCAAAGCCCGTGCCAGCCGCACGGATGTGCAACATGCCGCCCTGGGGCTGGGCGTGCCGGCAGCGCAGCACGATGGCGGTGAACGGCGTGGCCCCTTGCCGCA
>JAGOBT010000525.1 GCA_017999135.1 Burkholderiaceae bacterium | reverse complement strand
ACCTGTACCGCCATGTCGAAGCCGCTGCCGAAGACCATGTGTCGGCGGTGCTGCTCACCGCCGAAGGCCCCGCGCCAGAAGCCGGCCCGGACTACTTCGGCCGCTTCGGGGGCCTGCGCAGGGCCGCCGCTAGCCCAGCTTCCCCGGCAGCCACAGGCTCAGCACCGGAAACGCGCACAGCAGCACCAGACGCACCACGTCCACCGCGATGAAGGGCATGGTGCCCTTGTAGATGCGGGTCAGCGAGATGTCGCGCGCGATCGAGTTGATGACGAACACGTTCATGCCCACCGGTGGGCAGATCATGCCGAAAGTCACGGCCATCACGATGATGACGCCGAACCACACCGGGTCGAAGCCCAGCGTCATCATCACCGGGTAGACGATGGGCACGGTCAGCAGGATCATGGCCAGCTCGTCCATCACTGCGCCCAGCACCAGGTAGCCCAGCATCACCAGCGCCAGTACGCCGTAGGCCCCGATGGGCAGGTTGACCAGCAGGTCCACCGCCTTCTGCGTGAACTGGGTGACGGTGAGGAAATAGCCGAACAGGTAGGCGCCCACCACGATCAGCATGATGGCCGACGACACACGCAGCGAATCGATCAGCGCGCGCTTGATGGCGCGGCGGTCGAGCTGGCCGCGCAGCAGCCCGATGGCCAGCGCACCCACGGCGCCGATGCCCGCGGCTTCGGTCACGGTCACCCAGCCCAGGTACATGCTGCCCAGCACCAGCGCGAACAGGGCCAGGGTGGGCCACAGGTTCTTCAGCGCCCTGAAGCGCTCGCCCCAGCTGTGGCGACGGCCGGCCGGAAAGGCCTGCGGGTGGCGGTGCGCGATGAAGGCCACCAGGGCGGCATAAAACGACACCGCCAGCAGCCCCGGTACCACACCGGCGAAGAACAGCTTGGTGATGTCGGTCTCGGTCATGATGCCGTACAGCACGAAGATCACCGACGGCGGGATCATGATGCCCAGCGTGCCGCCCGCGGCCACCAGGCCGGCCGACAGCCCGGCGTCGTAGCCTGCCTTGCGCATCTCGGGCAGCGCCACCTGGCTCATGGTGGCCGCGGTGGCCACCGACGAGCCGTTGATGGCCGCAAAGCCGGCGCAGGCGCCGATGCTGGCCAGTGCCAGCCCGCCGCGCCGGTGCCCCACCCAGGCCATGCCGGCGTCGAACAGCTCGCGGCTCATGCCGGCGGTGGAACAGAACGCCCCCATCAGGATGAACATCGGGATGACGCTGAGGTTGTAGTCGGTCAGCACCGACAGCGGCACGTTGGCCAGCAGGTTCAGCGCCGGCGCAAAACCCGACAGCAGCCCGAAGCCCAGTACGCCGGCGATGCCCATGGCAATGCCGATGGGCACGCGCAGCATCAGCAACGCGAACATCAGCACAAAGCCGACCAGGGCCACCAGGTTCTTGTCCAAGGCGCTAGTCCTCCAGGTTGGTGAGCGAGGCGCCGCGCCACAGCGCCCACAGGCGCACCGCGGCCAGCACGGCGGCCGCCGTCACGCCCGCGGCCGAGACGGCATAGAACCACACCAGCGGCAGCCGCAGGTCGCTGGTGGTCTGGGTGCCGGTGCCCCCCAGCTTGCTCCACACCATCCAGGCCAGCGGCAGCAGGAAGGCCAGCGTCAGTGCGGTGGCGACCAGGTCGATGCGGCGCCGGCCCGGTTCGCGGCACTGCTCCCACAGCACGTCCACGCAGATGTGGCTGCCGCGCAGCGTGGCCAGTGCAATGCCCCAGAACATGGCGATGGCCTGCAGCTGCTTGGACAGGTCGTACCAGTCGGGCACCTGCCGGCCGAACGTTTCACGCAAGGCGACGTTGCCGAACGTCAGCAGCGCGATGGCCAGCAGGAAGGCCGCGGCCACGTTCTCGAAGGCAGACAGCGCACGTTTCATCGCCGGGCCCCGCTGCCGCCGTCAGTAGGCGGCGTTGCGCGCCTTGAGCTCGGCACGCAGGTCGTCCAGCACCGCGCGGCCGTTGGCGCCGGCCTTGTCGGCGGTCGCGATCCACTGCGCCGTCATCGGCGCCACGGCCTGGCGCCAGGCGTCCAGTTGCTGCGGCGTGAGTTTGGTGATGGCGTGGCCGCCCATCTTCTCGATCTTGCCTTCGCCGCTGTCTTCCCAGTCGCCCCAGGCGGCGCCCACCTTGGCCGCCCACTCGTTGCTGCAATGGGCGTCGATGACTTTTTTCTGGCCCGCGCCCAGCTTGTCGTAGAAGCCCTTGTTCAGCACCCACACGAAGCTGGCCGCATACAGCCGGAAGTCGATGTGCTGCCTGGCGACCTTGTCGATGCCGAAGCTGATGAGTGAATCCCACGGGAAGGTGATGGCGTCGGCCACACCCTTTTCCAGCGCGTCACGCGACTCGGGCGCCGACACCTGCACGTTGGTGCCGCCCAGCAGCGTGACCATCTGCGCCACGGTGCCGTTGGCCGGGCGGATCTTCATGCCCTTGATCTGCCCGGGCTCCGTGATCAGCTTCTTGCTGTGCAGCGTTCCGTTGTGGATGTGCGCCATGCACAGCTTCACATCCTTCATCTCGCTGCTGCCGTGCTTGCGGTACCAGGCGTCCAGCGCGGCCGAGCCGCCGCCGGGGTTGGCCATCATGAACGGCAGCTCGCTGGCGGCAAAGAGCGGAAAGCGCCCGGCCTGGTAGCCCGGCGACACCCACGTCATGTCGGCGATGCCGTCGCGCGCCATGTCGTAGTGGTCGGGTGCCTTGCCCAGCTGCTGCGCGGGGTACAGGGTCACCTTGATGCTGCCGGCCGAGGCCGCCTCCACCGCCTTGGCCCAGGGTTCGAAGCCGGTCTTGGCCAGCGAATGCTGGGCCGGCAGCCAATGCGCCAAGCGCAGCTCCACCGGTTTGTCCTGCGCCTGCACGGGCGCGGCCAGGGCCAGGGCCAGCGCCACGGCGCCCAGTTGCCAAAGGAAGCTCTTCGTCGCGGTTGTCATCGTCTGTCTCCGGTCGGGGTTGTTGTGTGGCTTGCCTCGGCGCGCTGCACCAGGCGGGCCCAGCCGTCGTCGATCTCCTGCTGCAGTGCCGCCACGTCGGCCGCCGGCAGCTGGCGGTAGCGGCGCTGCAGCGCCAGGTAGTCGGCCACCGGCAGCGTGGGG
>JAGOBT010000057.1 GCA_017999135.1 Burkholderiaceae bacterium | reverse complement strand
AGGCCCCGCAGCCGCTCGGTGGCATCGCCCAGGCCCAGGCGCAACTGCACCCGGCCGTCCTCGAAGTCCAGCGCATGCCAGTCCGGCGAGGCCGGCGGCCAGGCGGCACGCAGCTGCGCAGCCAGCTCCGGGCAGGCGTCGGCCGCCTCACCGCGCTGGTGCACCGCCGCCAGGTCGGCTGGCGTCAGCGGGTGTTTCTCCACCGCCAGGTAGACCAGCCGCTCGCAGCGCTGCGGGTCGGCGCGCCAGGCCATCCAGGTGGCCAGGAAGTTGTGCCCCAGGCCGAAGCCCGTCTCCAGCACCACAAAACGCTGCCGCCCCGCCCAGCGCTGCGGCAGCCCGTTGCCGCCCAGGAACACATGCCGCGCCTGCGCCAGCGCCCCGGCATCGCTGTGATAGACGTCGCCGAAGTCCGGCGCATGGGGCAGGCCCCGGTCGTCAAAGGCGAGGCGGGCAGGCTGGATCCGGCGGGGGGGCATCGGGGCATTGGTCCGTCGAGGGACGGCAGGTTGCGGCGATGCGATTGTCCTGCCGATGTTGGGGCCGCCCCCGCGAAATCAGGGGTGACACCCCGGAGCCCGATCGGCAAAGTCTCACGGCTCGGGCTCAGCCCCGGCTATTCGATGTTCAGGGAGGCTTCATCCATGCTGCGGACAACACCGCCTGGACGACGTCCACAGCATCCGATCCCGGGCCTGCGGCCGCCAAGGCCGGGTCAGTCTTCTTCCGTGAGTGTCGGCAGCACATCGGCGTACCAGGCGCAGTTCAGCCCCAGGGATTCATCCAGGGTCTGATCGCGGGTGCGCATGTCCATGCGTGTTGAATGCACCCCCAGCAATTGCCAGTGGGGCGACGGTGCGGAACCGTCTTCATGGGTGCGTCGCCGCACGACAGGTGAGCCGCTGCTGCCCCGGTGCGTGCGTGCGTCGGTCAGGAAGCAACCCTGCTGCTGAAAGCGCACGCCATAGGCTGAGGCGATCGTGGCGCTGCGCGCCACCGCCAGGTGGTGGATCGTGTCGTGAAAGCCGAGTGGAAAGCCGGCGATGGTGAGCGGGTCGCCAATGGCGATCCGTTCTTCCCGTTCTTCGAGATCGGTCTCGTCGAAAGCCTGCAAAACGGCATTTCCGGGCAGTGCCTCCTTCGGGATCTCGATCGCAGCGACATCCACAGCGCCGCCGCTGTCGGTGGCTTCGCGCCACTGCCCAAGTCCATCCTGGTAGAGCCAGAGCGAGACCACGGTGTGTTGTGTCAGGTCCTGCGTGTCGGTATGGACCCCGATTTCGATGCGGTTGGGGAAGTGGTTGGCCTGGGTGTCGGCAAACACATGACGGTTGCTGACAAGGAACAATCGATCACCACGGCGGAAGAAGAAGCCACTGGCGCTGGTCAATACTTTCGCCCCGGAGAAGGTGGTGATGCGTGTTGTCGTCAACAGCAAAGCATCGACCGGGGACGGCGTTTTGAGATGGTCTGGCGGCGTGCGGCCCAGAAGCAGTGCTCGATTGCGAGCCACGTCCCGCTCGAACGAGGCCAGGACGACATCCGAAATATCGGCATGCAGCATGGCCGTGCGCGCCGCTTCGGCATGGGCATCGAACGACGCCACCAGCTGGGTGCGCGTCGACGCTGAAAGGGTCTCGATGACGGCCGGCACCAGGGCATCGAGTGCAACTTGGCTCCCCTTGAGTTCGCAGATGCGCTCGGTGGCCTCTTGCAGGTTCTTCATGGGGAAATCCTTCGAAGAAAAGAAAAAGGCGCGGACCAGCCGCGCCTTCATCGGCGGATGTCAGGACCTGCCCAACATCCAGCCCTTCGATCCGGCTCAGCCCAGATCGCGGATCTTCGAGGCCTGCGGGCCCTTCTGGCCCTGGGTCACCTCAAATTGCACTCGCTGATTTTCAGTCAGCGTCTTGAACCCGCTGCCCTGAATTTCCTTGAAATGAGCGAAGAGGTCCTTGCCACCGCTATCAGGGGCGATGAACCCGAAGCCCTTGCCTTCGTTGAACCATTTCACGGTACCGGTTTCAGTCGTCATATCGAATTCCTTTCGAAGTTGCCGGGCGCAACAGCGCACCCAGCGAAGAGACGCCAAGAAGATCTTCAAAAGGGGATTCGACTCGACCGCCGACAGAACGTCGGAGCGGGCAGAAAGACCTAAGAGTGGACGGTCTTGCACATATCAACCGACGGATGGTAACCGAAGCGGGTGCTCCGTGCCGAACTTTCCGCAGTGCAGCATCCTGGGCACGAGAGCCGGCCAAGAAGCCGGCGTGTGGCGTTCGGACTTCCCCTGCGACGCCGCTCACCCCCGCCTGCTGCGCTGCCGCTCCCGCAGCATGAACAGGTACAGCCCTTCCACCTTCTCGCGCGCCCAGGGTGTCTTGCGCAGGAACTTGAGGCTGGAGGCGATGCTGGGTTCGTAGGCGAAGCAGCGCAGCGGGATGCGTGCATCCAGGCCCTCCCAGCCGTACTCCTGCTGCAGCGCGGTGACGATGGCCTCCAGCGTCAGGCCGTGCAGCGGATTGCGGGGTTGTGCCTGGGGTGAGGGGTCGGCGTCGGTCATGCAGCCATTTTCGCTGGCCATCAAGGGGTGATGGATGCCGCATGCGGCAGCACCGCCGTCACTTCGATCTCCACCTTCGCCCGATCCTCGATCAGCGCCGCCACCTGGACCGCGCTCATCGCGACGGCAAACTCGCGTCCCAGCACCTCGCGGTAGGCGCGGCCGATGTCGGCGGCGCGGGCCAGGTACTCGCCTTTGTCGACCAGGTACCAGGTCATGCGGCAGACGTGTTCTGGGCCCGCGCCGGCCTCGGCCAGCACCGTGCGCACGTTCAACAGCGCCTGGCGGACCTGGTCGACCAGGTCGTCGCTGTCGAACGCGCTGGCGGCGTTCCAGCCGATCTGGCCGGCGACGAAGACCAGGCGTCCGCTGGCGGCCACACCATTGGCGTAGCCCTTGGGGGCGGCCCAGCCGGCCGGTTGCAGCAGCTGTTTGCTCATTCCGATTCCTTGAGTTTGAAGCGCTGCAGCTTGCCGGTCTGGGTGCGCGGCAGGTCGCTGCGGAAGGTGACCGCGCGCGGGTACTTGTAGGGTGCGATGGTCTGTTTGACGTGCGCCTGCAGCGCATGGGCCATCGCGTCGTCGCCCACCTGGCCCGGGCACAGCACCACGAAGGCCTTGACGATCTGGCCGCGCTGCTCGTCGGGCACGCCGATCACCGCGCACTCGGCCACGGCGGGGTGGGTCATCAGCGCGTCCTCCACCTCCGGGCTGGCGATGTTGTAGCCGGCCGAGACGATCATGTCGTCGGTGCGCGCCTGGTAGAAGAAGTAGCCGTCGACGTCCATCAGGTACGCGTCGCCGGTGAGGTTCCAGCCGCCCTGGACGTAACCGGCCTGGCGCGCATCGTCCAGGTAACGGCAGCCGGTGGGGCCCTGCACCGCGAGCTTGCCCACGGTGCCGGGCGGGCATTCCTGGCCGGCCTCGTCGATCACCCTGGCGCGGTAGCCCGGCACCGCACGGCCGGTGGCGCCGGGGCGGCTGTGCGCCTCGGCGGCGGAGATGAAGATGTGCAGCAGTTCGGTGGCGCCGATGCCGTCGATGATCTCGATGCCGGTGGCCTCCTTCCACTGCGCGCGAGTGGCGGCGGGCAGCGCTTCTCCCGCCGAGACGCATTGGCGCAGCGGCGTGCGGCGCAGCTCCGTGCCACGCAGGGCCAGCGTGCGGTAGGAGGTGGGTGCGGTGACCAGCGTGGTGGCGCCAAAGGCCTGGATGGCGTCCAGCAACTGCGGCGGGCCGGCCTTCTCCAGCAGCACGGTGCTGGCGCCCACCGTCATCGGGAACAGCAGCAGGCCGCCCAGCCCGAAGGTGAAGGCCAGCGGAGGACTGCCGATGAAAACATCGTCCGGCCGGGGCCGCAGGATGTGGCGTGGGAAGCAGGCGCACACCGCCATCACGTCGCGGTGGAAGTGCATCGTCGCCTTCGGGATGCCGGTGGTGCCGGAGGTGAAGGCGAAGAGGCAGCAGTCGTCGGCCGCGGTGTCCACGTTGGCGAAGCGCCCGCTCTGGCGCGCCATCGCCGCCTCCAGCCCATCAGGCGAAACGTCCAGGCCGGCCCCGTTGAAGTGGCGCACCTGTCGCAGCACCGGCACCTCCGGCCGGGCCAGCGCCAGCTCCTCGGCCAGCTGGGCATCGCAGAGCGCATGCGTGACCTGGCCCTTCTCGATGATGGCCCGCAACTCCTTGGCGCGCAGCAGGGGCATGGTGCCCACCGCGATGCCGCCCGCCTTGATCACGCCGAACCAGCAGGCCGCCAGCATCGGGTTGTTGGGTGCGCGCAGCAGCACGCGGTTGCCGGGCACCAGGCCCATCTCGCCGACCAGCACCTCGGCGATGCGGTTGGCCCGGTCCTGCAGCTCGGCATAGGTCCAGACCAGCCCGCCAGGGGCGCGGATCACCACGCGCTCGCCGCGACCCTCGGCCACATGGCGGTCGAGCAGTTCGCTGGCGCAGTTCAGCCGCTCGGGAAACTGCAGCTCGGGCCGATCGAAGAGGAACTGCGGCTGTGCCTCGAGCGTGGGCAGGTGGTCCCGCGCAAAAGTATCGGTGTGGGCACTGCGGATCATGCGCTCACCTCCTTCAGCAACTCACGGGCGATGATCAGCTGCTGCACCTCGGTCGCCCCTTCGTAGATGCGCAGCGCGCGGATCTCGCGGTAGAGCCGCTCCACCGGCTGCTCGCTGACCACGCCCAGGCCACCCCAGAGCTGCACCGCCGCGTCGATCACCTGCTGCGCGCCCTCGGTGGCCACCATCTTGGCCATCGCCGCCTCGCGGGTGACGCTGCGGCCCTGGTCGCGCTGCCAGGCGGCGCGGTAGGTCAGCAGCGCGGCCGAGTCGATGGTGGTGGCCATCTGCGCCAGCTTGGCCTGGGTGAGCTGGAAGTCCGCCAGCACGCCGCCGAACATCCTGCGGGTGGTGGCGCGCGCCAGGCCCTCGTCCAGCGCCCGGCGGGCAAAGCCCAGCGCGGCGGCGGCCACCGAGGTGCGGAAGACGTCCAGCGTGCGCATCGCCACCTTGAACCCTTCGCCTGCCGCGCCGATGCGGGCGCTGGCAGGCACGCGGCAGCCGCTGAAGCGCAGCCGCGCCAGCGGATGCGGCGCGATCACGTCGATGCGCTCGGCGATCTCGAAGCCGGGCGTGCCGGCCGGCACGATGAAGGCGCTGATGCCGCGCGAACCCGGCGCCTCGCCGGTGCGGGCGAAGGCCACGTAGACGTCGGCGATGCCGCCGTTGCTGATCCAGGTCTTCTCGCCATCCAGCACGTAGTGGTCGCCCCCAATCGCCGAATCCCGCCGCGCGGTGCAGGCCAGGGCTGCGACGTCGGAGCCGGCCTCGGACTCGGAGAGAGCAAAGGCGCTGATCGCCTCGCCGGCCGCCACCTTTGGCAGCCAGGCGGCGCGCTGCTCGGGCGTGCCGGCCAGGCTGATCGCCCCGGAGCCCAGGCCTTGCATGGCGAAGGCAAAGTCGGCCAGCCCGCTGTGGCGCGCCAGCGTTTCGCGGATCAGGCAGATGCTGCGCGTGTCGATCACTTCGGCCGCGCCGCCATGCGCCGTGCCGGCCACGGCATGCCGCAGCCAACCGGCGGCGCCCAGCGACTTCACCAGCGCGCGGCACTCGGTGTCCACATCGGCGCCGTGGCCCTGCGGCACGCGGGCGCCGGCCCAGGTGTCGAGCTCGGCCGCCAGCGTGCGGTGGCGGTCCTCGAAGAAGGGCCACTCCAAGTGGCTGAGGTGGCTGAGGCGGCGCATCTCAATTCCCCTGGAACACCGGCCGCTGCTTCGCTGCAAAGGCCTCGTAGGCGCGGCGGAAGTCGTGGGTCAACATGCACAGCGCCTGCGCCTGGGCCTCGGCCTCGATGGCCTGGTCCACCGTCATGGCCCACTCCTGGTGCAGCATGGTTTTGGTGATGCCGTTGGCAAAGGTGGGCCCTTCGCAGAGCTGCGCGGCCAGCGCCTGGGCCTCGGCCCGCAGCGCTTCAGGTACGACCAGCCGGTTCAGCCAGCCCCAGCGTTCACCCTCCTCACCTCCCAGCGCGCGGCCGGTGTAGAGCAGCTCGCTGGCGCGGCCCTGGCCGATGAGGCGCGGCAGGATGGCGCAGGCGCCCATGTCGCAGCCGGCCAGGCCCACGCGGTTGAACAGGAAGGCGGTCTTCGAGCGTGTGGTGCCCAGGCGCAGGTCCGAGGCCATGGCCATGATGGCGCCGGCGCCAGCGCACACGCCGTCCACCGCCGCGACGATCGGCTGCGGGCAGGCGCGCATGGCCGCCACCAGGTCGCCTGTCATGCGGGTGAACATCAGCAGCTCGGGCGCAGCCAGCCGCACCAGCGGGCCGATGATCTCGTGCACGTCACCGCCGGAGCAGAAGTTGTCGCCCGCGCCCACCAGCACCACCGCGTGGATGTCGTCGGCGTACTTCAGAGCGCGGAAGAGATCGCGCAGCTCGGCGTAGCTCTCGAAGGTCAGCGGGTTCTTGCGCTCGGGCCGGTTCAGCGTGATGGTCGCCACCGCTGCCTGCACCTCCCAGCGGAAGTGCGTGGCGGCGTAGCCTGCCACGGCACGGCGATTGCCCGCGAGCAGGCCCGGATCGATGTCGGTGGATGTCGTGTTGCTCATGGTTGCTCGTCGGGTGTTCACATGACTTCGCCGCCACAGACGCTGATGCACTGGCCGGTGACGGCCGCGGCACCTTCGCCCAGCAGCCAGCGCACCGCGTCGGCCACCTGCTCGGGCTGCACGATGCGGCGCTGGGGGTTGCCGGCGGCGAACTCGGCGCGCGCCTGCTCGGGCGTGCGCCCGGTCTGGGCCACCACGTTGGCCAGGCTCTCGCGCAGCAGGTCGGTCTCGGTGTAGCCGGGGCAGACGGCGTTGACGGTGATGCCGCTGGCCGCCAGCTCCAGCGCCAGCGAGCGCGTCAGCCCCACCACGCCGTGCTTGGCCGCGCTGTACGCGGCCACATAGGCGTAGCCACGCTGGCCGGCGGTGCTGGCGATGTTGACGATGCGGCCCTGGCCGGCGCTGCGCAGATCGGCCAACGCCGCGCGGCTGCACAGGAAGGGGCCGGTCAGGTTGACCGCCAGCATGCGCTGCCACAGCGCCGCAGAGGTGCGCTGCAGCGGCGCACTCTGTGCTTGGCCGGCGTTGTTGACCAGACCCCAGACCGGGCCCTGCGCGGCGCGTGCGCTGTCGAAGGCGGCCTGCACCTGGGCCTCGTCGGCCACGTCGGCCACACCACAGTGGTGGGTGCCGGGCAGCGTGGCTGCCAGCGCCTGCAACGCGTCCAGCCGCCTGCCCAGCAGCGTCAGCCGGTGGCCGTCGGCCGCCAGCACGCGGGCGATCGCAGCGCCGATGCCGCGCGCCGCGCCAGTGATGACGATGTGCCGGCTCGTCACTTCGCAGCTCCGGCCTGCTGTGCCGCACGCTGCGCCAGCGCTTCCATCTGCGACTTGCCCGACACCAGCTGCTTCGGCCAGGCGATCGGCGTGTAGCCGATGCGTGCCGCCTCGGCCAGCGTCCAGGCCGGGTTGGCCAGGTGCGGTCGGCCCACCGCGCAGAGGTCGGCGCGGCCGGCGGCGATGATCGAGTTGACGTGGTCGGCCTCGCTGATCGCACCCACCGCCATCGTGGCGATGCCGGCTTCCTGGCGGATGCGGTCGGCAAACGGGGTCTGGTACATGCGGCCGTAGGTGGGCTTCTGCAGCGGCGAGACCTGGCCGGAGGAGACGTCAATCAGGTCCGCCCCGGCGGCCTTGAAGGCGCGGGCGATCTCCACCGCCTCGGCCGGCGTGACGCCGCCGTCCACCCAGTCGTGCGCCGAGATGCGCACCGACAGCGGCCGCTCGCCTGGCCAGGCTGCACGCACTGCGGCAAAGACCTTCAGCGGGTAACGCAGGCGGTTTTCCAGGGAGCCGCCGTACGTGTCGTCGCGGCGGTTGGTCAGCGGCGAGATGAAGCTGGAAAGCAGGTAACCGTGCGCGCAGTGCAGCTCCAGCCAGTCGAAGCCGGCTTCAGCCGCACGCGTGGCCGCAGTGACGAAGGCCTGGGTCACGCGGTCCATGTCGGCCCGGGTCATGGCGCGCGGGACTTGGCCGCCCGGCAGATAGGGCCGCGCGCTCGCCGCCAGCAGCGGCCAGTTGCCCTCGGGCAGCGGCTGGTCTGCGCCGGCGGCCTGCCAGGGTGCGCAGGTCGAGCCCTTCGGCCCCGCATGGCCGATCTGCACGCCGATCGCCGCGTCGCTGTTCGCATGCACCCAGCGCACGATGCGCGCCCAGGCCTGCGCCTGGGCCTCGGTCCACAGGCCCGGGCAGCCGGGGGTGATGCGCGCCTCGGGGCTCACGCAGGTCATCTCGGCCATCACCAGCGCGGCGCCGCCCAGGGCCCGCGCGCCCAGGTGCACCAGGTGGTAGTCGCCGACCACACCATCGACCGCGCTGTACTGCGCCATCGGCGAGACGACGACGCGGTTCTTCAGCGTCAGCCCCCGGACCCTGAACGGCGTGAACATCGGCGGCAGCGCCCGCTCGCCGTCCAGCCCGGTGCGGCTGGCGAACCACCGCTCAAAACCTTCCAGCCAGCCCGCGTCGCGCAGGCGCAGGTTCTCGTGACTGATGCGCTGGCTGCGGGTGAGCATGGAATACATGAACTGCTCGGGTTCGAACGGGTCGCAGTAGCGCTCGCCGCAGACTTCGAACCACTCCATCGCATTCCAGGCGGCGTTCTGCAGGCGCAGGGTCTCGACGCTGCGCAGCGACTGGTAGGTGTCGAGCACCTGGCCGATGTGCTCGGGGCGGTCGCCCAGCAGTTTGAACTGGCGGGTCAGCTCGATCGCGTCCTCCAGCGCCAGTTTGGTGCCCGAGCCGATTGCGAAGTGCGCCGTGTGCACCGCATCACCCATCAGCACCACGTGCGCACCATGGGTGTTCTTCAGCCACCACTGGCCGCAGACCACGCGCTGGAAGTTCAGCCAGGCCGAGCCGCGCAGGTGGCGCGCGTTGGTCATCAGCGGCTCGCCCTGCAGCGTGTCGGCGAACAGGCGTTCGCAGAAGGCGATCGAGTCGGCCTGGTCCGCCTTGTCCAGGCCGTGTGCCAGCCAGACCTGCTCGGGGCACTCGACGATGAAGGTGGTGGTGGTCTCGTCGAACTTGTAGATGTGGGCCTGGAACCAGCCGTGTTCGGTGCGCTGGAAATCGAAGGTGAAGGCGTCGAACAGCTTGCGCGTGCCCAGCCAGATGTAGCGGTTGGGCCGGGTGACGATGTCGGGCTGGAAGGTGTTGGCGTACTGCGAGCGCACTCGCGAGTTGATGCCGTCGCAGGCGATGATCAGGTCGGCGTCCGGGTAGTCCAGGTCCGACTCAACGTCGGTCTCGAAGACCAGCTTCACGCCCAGGGCCTCGCAGCGCGCCTGCAGGATGTTGAGCAGCTTCTTGCGCCCGATGCCGACGAAGCCGTGGCCGCCCGAGCGGATGCGCCGGCCCTTGAACAGCAGCTCGATGTCGTCCCAGTGGTTGAAGGCCTGCTGGATCTCGTCGGCCGTCACCGGGTCCCACAGGCGCATGTTGCCCATCGTGGCGTCGGAGAACACCACGCCCCAGCCAAAGGTGTCGTAGGGCCGGTTGCGTTCGACGATGGTGATGTCGTGCGCCGGGTTGAGTTGCTTCATCAGCAGGCCGAAGTACAGGCCGGCCGGGCCACCACCGATGCAGACGATCTTCATGCGCAGGCTCCGAGAGGGCTTTGGTTCGATGTTCGGGTTTTAGTTTAGTTCTAAAGCTTTAGAACTGAAGTAAATTGAAACCCTGAGCCCAACCCTTACCCTTCCCCTTACCCTTGCCCGACGCCCCAGGATGAAGACCCCGCCCCGCACCCTCGACGGCCACACGCTGGGCCTCGAAGCCCGCGCAGCCGACGACGACCACCTTGCGGTGCGCACCTGGCTGCGCCTGCTGTCGCTGAGCACCCAGATCGAGCAGGACATCCGCACCCGGCTGCGCGAGCGCTTCGGCACCTCGCTGGCACGGTTCGACTACCTGGCCCAGCTGGAGCGCCACCCCGACGGGCTGCGCATGAGTGCGCTGTCGCGCTGCCTGATGGTCACCGGCGGCAACGTCACCGGCCTGACCACCCAGCTGGAGGCCGAAGGCCTGGTGCAGCGCCTGCCCGACCCGGAGGACGGCCGCTCCTGGCGGGTGCGGCTCACCCCCAAGGGCGGCGCCGACTTCGCGGTGATGGCCGCCGAGCACGAGGGCTGGCTGCGTGGGCTCTTCGAGGGTGTGCCGGTGGGCGATCAGCAGCAGCTCTACGACCTGCTGGGCCAGATGCGGGCGCACCTGGCACGGCCGGCACCCCCTGCCCACGGGGAGGCATGAATGAGCCGCGCTGCGCCACCGAGGCTGTACGACATTTCCCCCGTGGTCGGCGCCGACGCGCCGATCTTTCCCGGGGATGAACCGTTCCACCTGCGCTGGACCGCCCGCATCGGCCCGGGCTGCCCGGTCAACCTGAGTGCGCTGACGCTGTCGCCGCACATCGGCGCGCATGCCGACGCCCCGCTGCACTACGCCGAGGGCGCGGCGTCGATCGACCAGGTCGGCCTGGACGCCTACCTCGGCCCCTGCCGGGTCATCCATGCCATCGGCTGCGGGGCGCTGATCGGCATCGAGCAGCTGCGCCACGCCGAAGCCGGCCTGCCGCCGCGTGTGCTGCTGTGCACCTGCGAGCGCGCCGACACCGCCTGGAACCCCGCCTTCAGCGCGTTTGCGCCCGAGGCCCTGACCTGGCTGGCCGAACGCGGCGTGCGGCTGGTCGGCATCGACACCCCGTCGGTGGACCCGGCCGACAGCAAGACGCTGGAGGCCCACCAGGTGCTGCGCCGCCACGACCTGCGCGTGCTGGAGAACCTGGTGCTCGACGCCGTGCCGGCTGGCGACTACGAGCTGATCGCCCTGCCGCTGAAGCTGGCAGGCGCCTGCGCCTCGCCGGTGCGTGCGGTGCTGCGTGCCCTGTGACCGTGGAGACAAGCCGATGACCGAACCGATCACCCGCACCGCCTGCGTCGCTCGCGACGCGGCCGACCCGTTGGCGCCGCTGCGCGCGCAGTTCACGCTGCCTGAGGGCGTCAACTACCTGGACGGCAACTCGCTGGGCGTGCTGCCCGCCGCCACCGCCGCACGGGTGCAGCAGGTGGTCACCGAAGAATGGGGCAGCGGCCTGATCCGCAGCTGGAACAGCGCCGGCTGGATCACGCTGCCGCAGCGTGTGGGCGACAAGATCGGCCGGCTGGTGGGAGCGAAACCCGGTGAGCTGTTGGTGTCCGACTCCACCTCGGTCAATCTGTTCAAGGTGCTCAGCGCCGCGGCACAGATCGCCCGCGCCGACGACCCGGCGCGCCGCGTCATCGTCTCCGAGCGCAGCAACTTCCCGACCGACCTCTACATCGCCGAGTCGGTGGCCGCGCAGCACGGCCTGACGCTGGAGCTGCTGGACATCGACGC
>JAGOBT010000524.1 GCA_017999135.1 Burkholderiaceae bacterium | reverse complement strand
GGGCTGGCCCTGCCGTTCACCGTCAGCATCGGCGTGGCCGCCTGGCACGGCCCCGACGATGGCGAAGCCAGCTTCGACCGCCTGATGATGGCCGCCGACCGCGCGCTCTACGCCGCCAAGGCCCAGGGCCGCGACCGCGTGGTAGCCGCCGCTGCAGGTGCAGCACCGGGCTGACGGCCCGCTCTTCCGGGGCATACTGCCGCCGCCCGTTCACAGACCCCAACCGCCATGCCCCGCATCCTGATCGCCGGCTACCAGCACGAGACCAACACCTTCGCCCCCAGCCTGGCCGACTGGGCTGCCTTCACCCGCGGCGATTCGTTCCCGGCCTTCAGCCAGGGCCGGGCCATGCAGGACCTGATGACAGGGGTCAACATCCCGGTCGGCGGCTTCATCGACGCGGCCAAGGCCCATGGCTGGACGCTGCTGCCCAGTTGCTGGGCTGGCGCCATCCCGTCGAGCTTCGTCACCCGCGATGCCTTCGAGCGCATTGCCGACACCATCGTGGCCGACGTGCGCGCTGCCGCCGTCGGTGGCCTGGACGGCATCTACCTCGACCTGCACGGTGCTGCCGTGGCCGAGCATGCCGCCGACAGTGAAGGCGAACTGCTGGCCCGGCTGCGCGCCATCGTCGGCCCCAAGCTGCCCATCGTGGCCAGCCTGGACCTGCATGCCAACGTCACCCACCGCATGCTGCGCGAAGCCGATGCGCTGGTCAGCTACCGCACCTACCCGCATGTGGACATGGCCGACACCGGCGTGCTGGCCGCGCAGTTGCTGGCCCGCCGGCTCAAGGCCGGCCAGCGCGAGCCGCAGCATGCGCGGCGCCTGCCGTTCCTGATCCCGCTGAATGCGCAGAGCACCTGGATGCAGCCTGCCCAGGGCCTGTACGCCGCGCTGGGCGAGCTGGACAAGCGCCATGGCACGGTGCTGAGCTTCTGCATGGGCTTTCCCGCCAGCGACTTCGACGAGTGCGCGCCGATGGTCTGGGGCCATGGTGAACACGCCGAAGCGGCGGTGGAGCAGCTCTACGCCCTGGTGGCCGATCCGGCGCAGTGGCAGCAGCAGATCCTGCCGGCGCGCGAGGCCGTCAACCAGGCGCTGGCGCTGGCCGACCGTGCCAGCAAGCCGGTGGTCATCGCCGACACGCAGGACAACCCCGGCGCCGGTGGCGACAGCAACACCACCGGCCTGCTGCATGCGCTGGTCGCCCAGGGCGCGGGCAAGCGCTTCCCGGGCCAGGTGGCGCTGGGCCTGATGTTCGATGCCGCCGCCGGCCGCGCGGCGCTGGAAGCCGGCGTGGGCGCCGAGCTCGACCTGGCGCTGGGCACCGCCGTGCCCACCTTCGCCGGTGGCCTGAGCGACCCGCCGGTGCGTGGCCGCTATAAGGTGCGCGCGGTCAGCGACGGTCGGGTGACGCTGAAGGGCCCGATGATGCGCGGCGTGTCGGTGAACCTGGGCCCCAGCGCCTGCCTGGAGATCGACGGCATCCTGGTGGCCGTGGTCGGCGGCAAGAAGCAGCTGCTCGACCGCGAGCTGCTGCGCATGGTGGGCATCACCGCCGAGGCCATGCGCATCATCGTGGTCAAGAGCAGCAACCACTTCCGCGCCGACTTCACGCCCATTGCCAGCCACGTGCTGGTGGCCAAGGCTGCCGGGCCGATGGCGGCCGACCCGGGTGATCTGCCCTGGAAGCATCTGGGCGCGGGCATCCGCACCCGGCCCTGACCTTGCAGCCGCGGCTCAGCGCGGCCACCGGGCCGTCGGCCAGGCTGTACCAGGCGCCCAGCGTGCCGGCATCCTCCAGCTGCCGCAGCAGTGCGCTGCGGCGGTCGGCCGCCGGGTCGGCCCAGGCCGGGCGGACGATCAGCACGATGCGCACCTCTTCGATGCGGCTGGCATCGATGCCTTCGGTGTGCAGCGGCCGGTGGGCCACGGCACGGCTGGAGTTCACCCGCATGTAGCCGTCGCGCACACAGGCGTTGGGCTGGAAGTAGCCGTTCAATGTGACCAGGGCCGGCACCAGGGCGGGCGCGGCCACGCTGAAGCCCACCGTGCCGGCCGCGCCGATGAAGCCCAGCGCGCCCAGCAGCAGCAGCGACAACTGCCCGCTGGCCGTGCCCAGCAGCAGCCCGGCCAGCGACAGCGCGCGCAGCGCCTCGGCCGCCACCATCAGCCGGGGGCGGGCAGGGCGGTGCCAGCCCGGGCAGCGCGGGCTGGCCGTTTCCGGACCTGTGGATGGCCCGTGGCCGCTCAGGCAGCAGCCGGGTCGCGCGCGCGCAGCTGCATGCGCAGCCCCACCGGCGTCATCGTGAAGCTCAGCAGTTCCACCGGTGGCTGGCCGTCGTCGGTGGCCACCTGGGCGATGTCGAAGTGCTGCAGCAGCACGGCCATCGCCATCTTCATCTCCAGCAGCGCCAGGTAGCGGCCCGGGCAGATGCGCGGGCCGGCGCCGAAGGGCATGGAGATGCGCTTGGCGGCGCTGGCCATCTGCGAGGGATGGCCGGGCTTGCCCTCGCCACCCAGCCAGCGCTGCGGGTCGAACTGCGCGGCCTGCGGCACATGCGCGTCGCTGACCGAATCCACCCGCATCAGGCCGAAGACGATCATGCCCTCGGTGATCTGCACGCCGCCCACGGTGGTGTCGCGCAGCGCCTGCTGCGGCATCAGCGGGGCCACCGGCTTCAGGCGCATGGTCTCGTGGCAGCAGGCTTCCACGTAGTCCAGCTGCTCCACCATCTCCAGGGTTGGCAGGGCGGTGCGGCCGCACACCCGGCGCACTTCTTCGGTGGCCAGGGCCAGCGTCAGCGGGTTGTCCCACAGCAGGTGGATCATCCAGGCGATGGTGTTGGCGGTGGTGTCCTCGCCGGCCAGCAGCATGGTCACCACATTGCCGGCCACCTGGCTGTCGTCGATGCCGCTGCCGGGCTGGTCGGCGGCGGCGATCATGGCCTCCAGCAGGTTGTGCGGCTGCTCACGCCGGTCGGGCTCGGCCGCCAGTCGCGAGCGGGCGTCGGCGATGAAGCCGTCCACCGCCGCGTTCACCGCCACCAGGCTGCGCTGCAGGTCGCGGTCGGCCTGCGACGGAAACCAGCGCCAGGTGGGCAGCGGCGCAAACACCCGGCGGCTGATG
>JAGOBT010000523.1 GCA_017999135.1 Burkholderiaceae bacterium | reverse complement strand
TTCACCGACGGTGATGCGGTGCAGCAGCCGGCGGTGGCCGTCGTAGCCGCCCGTGGCGGCATGCACCAGGCAACGGTTGTCCCACAGCAGCAGCGTGCCGGCCTGCCACCGGTGGCTGTAGACGAACGCGGGCCGGGCCTGGTGCTCGAACAGTTCCTTCAGCAGCGGGCCGGCCTCGTCGTCGGGCATGCCATCGACGCCGATGGTGTAGCCGGGGCTGACGAACAGCGCGGTGCGGCCGGTCTCGGGGTGCACGCGGCCGATGGGGTGCAACTGCGTGGCCAGGGCGGAATCGTCGTAGCGGATCGCCATCGAGCGGCCCTTGTCACCCTCGCCATAGCGGCCAGCCTTGGCGTAGCCGCGGCGGGCCGAGTGCACGCCCTGCTTGCCTTGCAGCAGCGCGCGCATCGGCGGCGACAGCGCGTCCCAGGCGTCGTACTGGTTGGCAAACAGCGTATCGCCGCCCACCGGCGGGATGACGTCGCCATACAGCAGCGTGGCCGCCGGCGGGCTGGCCAGAAAGCTCCAATCGGAATGGAAGTTGTCGGCAAACAAGGTGCTGGTCTCGTCGGCTTCCCGCTTGACCTGGGCCACATGCGGGTGGCCGGGCACCGATTCGAAGTACGGGTCCTGCCCGTACGGGCCGATGGTCAGCGCAAAGCGCTCCAGGTCTTCCAGCGTCATCGCCTGGTCGACGAAGGCCAGCACCTGGTGCTGCAGCCAGGCGCTGCGGATGGCGGCCGAAGTGGCGGCGTCCAGCGGTTGGGACAGGTTCACGCCGCGCACCACTGCGCCACAGGGCGCGTCTTGCGGGGTCACGTGCGGACGCATGTGCAAGGCCATGGGTGTCTCCTGGGTTTCGCCTCGGGGTGGGCGTTGCGGGCACTATACGCAGCGCGCCGCGTTGGCGCAGCCCGTTCCACCCCCAGGTTCCACCCACCACAAGGCCCCGCATGCTGACCGTCCACCACCTCAATGATTCCCGCTCGCAGCGTGTGCTGTGGCTGCTGGAGGAACTGGGCACGCCCTATGAAATCCGCCACTACGCGCGCAACGCCACCACCCGGCTGGCGCCGCCCGAGCTGATGGCGGTCCACCCGCTGGGCAAGAGCCCGGTGATCGAGGACGACGGGCTGACGGTGATCGAGTCCGGCGCCATCGTCGACTACATCCTGCGCCGCCACGGCGGTGGCCGGCTGCAGCCGGCGGCCGGCACGCGCGACTACGAGGTCTACAACCAGTGGCTGCACTATGCCGAGGGCTCGGGCATGCTGCCGCTGATGCTGCGGCTGTACACCGGCCGCCTGGGGGACGCCGCGGCCCCGCTGAAGCCGCGCATCGACAGTGAACTGGCCAACCACCTGGGCTATGTGAACCGCAGCCTGGAAGGCCGCGACTACCTGCTGGGCAGTGAACTGACCGGCGCCGACATCCAGATGAGCTTCGTCGGCGAGGCCGCGCGCGACCTGCGGGTGCAGTACCCGGCGATGGACGCCTGGGTGCGCCGCCTGCAGGCGCGGCCGGCCTACCGCCGCGCGCTGGAACGCGGCGGGCCGTACGCGCTGGCGAACGGCTGACCTCAGCTGAAGCTCAGGCCAGCGTCATCAGCTCGGCCGCCAGTTCCGCCGGCATGTCGACCATCACGTCGTGGCTGCTGGCCAACTTGGTGACGCGCCAGCCGGGCTGGCCGTCGAACTTGGCGGCAAAGTGGCGGAACGGGCTCGGGTCCCAGCCGTCCGCCAGGATGTACAGGCGCTGCGGCACGGCGGCGCCGGCGCCTTTCAGCAGCAGCGGCATCTCGAAGGTGGCGAGCGGCTGGCCGACGCAGCGGCGGTCGACCCAGGCGCGGTTCTCGGCCTTGATGCCGAACGCCTCGGCCGGGATCGGTGCCATCAGGCCGCTGTGGTTCTCCAGCGCGGTGCCGTGGAAGGCACCCAGGAAGCCGGCCGCCACCTCGGCCGGCAGGGCGATGCGCAGCAGGTCGGTGAGCGACTGGCCGTGCTCGGGCACAAAGGCGTCCAGGTACACCAGCGCCTTGATGCGGCTGGGCATGCGGTCAGCGACGCCGGTGATCACCATGCCGCCGTAGGAATGGCCGCACAGGATCACGTCGTCCAGTTCCTCCGCCTCGATGCAGCCGCAGACGTCGCGAATGTGGGTCTCGAGCGTGATGTTCTCGGCCGATTGGTGGGCCCGCTCACCAACGCCGCTGTGGGTGGGCGTGTGCACCGTGTGGCCCGCGGCACGCAGCGCGCGGGCGGTGTCGCGGTAGCACCAGCCGCCATGCCAGGCGCCATGCACCAGGACGAAATTTGCCATCGTGTGTCTCCAGGGGTTGGGGGCCGGGGTGCAGGCCAACCCCCACCACCGGACCGCGCACGGTAGCCGGCGCCCTCGGCGCGCCGCAAGCTGGGGTTGACCCATGCCCCGGCGCCGCGCTGCGTGGTCAGCGGGGCGTGCTTTCCAGACCTTCCAGCCGCACCACGCGGCTGCTGGCCGCGGCCAGCGCCAGGGCCGCCATCACCGCGGCAAAGGCCAGCCCCGTGGCGGTGGCACCCACCCGCTCGGCCAGCGCCCCGCATACCACCGCACCCACCGGGTACAGCACGTTGGCCGCAAAGCGGAAGGCGCTGTTGACGCGGCCCTGCAGGCCGTCGGGAATCATCGCCAGCCGGCGGCTGAGCTGCACCACGTTGTAGACCGGGCCGCAGAACATCAGCACCGCAAACGCCGCGCCCAGCGTCAGCGGCCCGGGCGCCCAGGCCAGCAGCGGCAGCATGGCGGCCTGCACCGCCAGCGTGCCGACGATCACCTGGCCGAAGCTGAAGCGCCTTGCAAACCATCCACCGGCCAGCGCGCCCAGCAGCCCGCCGGCGCCGCTGGCGCTGAAGGCCAGGCCGATCTGCGCTTCGGACGCGCCCTGCCCCTTGGCCAGCACGATCACCAGCAGCGGCACCGCCGCCATCACGAAGTTCGACAGACAGGTCAGCCCGGCGATGCGCCGCACCAGCGGCTGCTGCCACAGCCAGCGCAGGCCCACGGCCATCTCGGCGCGCAGGCTGCGCGGGCCGGCGGCCGCATCCAGGGGCGCGGCCGCCAGCGGCGTGCGCAGCTTCCAGATGCACCAGGCCGAGGCCAGG
>JAGOBT010000522.1 GCA_017999135.1 Burkholderiaceae bacterium | reverse complement strand
GTCTGTTGCCTGGGCGACATGCCCGGGGGCCGCCGCCGATGGACGATGATCGGCCCGCCAACCCACCAGCATACGCCCCGCCCCGATGCCCCTGCCACCGGCCAGCCCCCAGGATCTGCCCGCCGTCGACCGCCTGCTGCGGCAGCCGGCGGTGGCGGTGCTGGTGCAGCAGCATGGCCACAGCCTGGTGGCCAGCCAGGCGCGTGCCCTGCTCGATGGCCTGCGCCAGCAGGCGCTGGCCGGCACGCTGGCTGCCGACGCGGTGCAGCCCGGCGCCCTGGCAGATGGGGTGGCCCAGGCCGTGGCCGCGCGCCTGGCGCCGCGCCTGCAGCGGGTGCTGAACCTCACCGGCACCGTCATCCACACCAACCTGGGCCGCGCGGTGCTGGCCGACCAGGCCCTGGCGCACCTGCTGGCGCTGATGGCCGGCCCCAACAACCTGGAATACGACCTGGCCACCGGCGGCCGCGGTGACCGCGACAGCGTGGTCGAGGACCTGCTGTGCACGCTGACCGGCGCCGAGGCGGCCACCGTGGTCAACAACAACGCCGCGGCGGTGCTGCTGACGATTGCTGCGATGGCATCGGCCCACCCCGGCGGCCGCGAGGTGATCGTGTCGCGCGGCGAGCTGGTCGAGATCGGCGGCGCCTTCCGCATGCCCGACGTGATGGCCAGCGCCGGCGCCACGCTGGTGGAGGTGGGCACCACCAACCGCACCCATCCGCAGGACTACGCCCGCGCCATCGGCCCGCGCACCGCCTTGCTGATGAAGGTGCACACCAGCAACTACGCGGTGCAGGGCTTCACCGCCGCGGTGGACGAAGCCGATCTGGCGCCCATCGCCCATGCGCAGGGCCTGCCGTTGGCCACCGACCTGGGCGCCGGCTCGCTGGTCGACCTGGCGCGCTGGGGCCTGCCGCGCGAGCCGCTGCCGCAGGACAAGCTGGCCGCCGGCTGCGACATCGTCACCTTCAGCGGCGACAAGCTGCTGGGCGGCCCGCAGGCCGGGCTGATCGTCGGCAGCCGGGCGGCCGTGCAGCGCATCCGGCAGTTTCCGATGAAGCGGGCGCTGCGCATCAGCAAGCTGCCGCTGGCCGCGCTGGAGGCCACGCTGAGGCTGTATCTGCGCCCCGAACGCCTGGCGCAGGACCTGCCCACGCTGCGCCTGCTGACGCGCCCGCATGCGGCCATCCACGCGCTGGCCCTGCAGCTGCAGCCGGCGGTGCAGGCCGCGGTGGCGCCGCGCCATGCGGTGCAGGTGGTCAGCCTGCTGGGCCAGATCGGCTCGGGGTCGCTGCCGGTCGACCGCCTGCCGTCGGCGGGCCTGGCCATCGCGCCGCTGCAGAAGAAGGGCGCCGGCCGCGCGCTCGATGCACTGGCCACCGCCCTGCGCGGCCTGCCGCTGCCGGTGATCGGCCGCGTGGCCGACGACCGCCTGCTGCTCGACCTGCGCTGCCTGGAAGACCCGGCCCCGTTCACCGCCCAGCTGCCGGCCCTGCAGGCCGCCCTGGCCTGACCCGCCGCACCCGCCCCGCATGACCCTGCCCGCCAGCGCGCCCGCCCCCGGCCTGAGCCGCCAGCAACGCCTGGCCCTGGTGGCGGTGCTGCTGGCCGTGGCCCTGGCCACGCTCGATTCCACCATCGTCAACACCGCGCTGCCCGGCATCGCGGCCGATCTGAAGGCGCAGCCGGCGCAGGCCATCTGGGTGGTCAATGCCTACCAGCTGGCCGTGGCCGGCTGCCTGCTGCCGTTTGCCGCGCTGGGCGACCGGCTGGGTGCGCGCCAGGTGCACCTGGGCGGGCTGGTGGCCTACATGGTGGCGTCGCTGGGCTGCGCGCTGGCCGACAGCCTCACCAGCCTGGCCATCGCCCGTGCGCTGCAGGGCATTGCCGCGGCGGCGCTGATGAGCGTGAACATCGCGCTGATCCGCGCCATCTACCCGCCGCAGATGCTGGGCCGCGGCGTGGGGCTGAACGCGCTGGTGGTGGGCGTGTCGTTTGCGGCTGGGCCCACCATCGCGTCGCTGGTGCTGTCGGTGGCGGCCTGGCCCTGGCTGTTCGCCATCAACCTGCCGCTGGCGCTGCTGTCGCTTGTGGTGGCCTGGCCCGCGCTGCCGCGCGGCCACACCGCCGGCCCCGCGCTCGACCCGCTGACGGCGCTGCTGACGGCCCTGTGCTTTGCCAGCCTGATCGGCGCACTGAGCGCGGCCACCCAGCGCCAGCCGCTGGGGGTGGTGGCCCCGGTGGCGGCGCTGGCGCTGGGCGCCGGGGTGCTGCTGCTGCGCCGCCAGGCCGGCCACCCGGCGCCGATGCTGCCGGTGGACCTGCTGCGCCGGCCGATGTTCGCGCTGTCGATCTGCACGGCGGTGGCCTCGTTCTCCGCCCAGGGTCTGGCCTTCGTCAGCCTGCCGTTCTTCTTCGAGACGGTGCTGCACCGCGACCCGGTGCAGACCGGCTTCCTGATGGCGCCCTGGGCCATCGTGGTGGCGGCGATGGCGCCGATCGCCGGGCGTCTGTCGGACAGCCAGGCGCCGGGCCTGATGGGCGGCATCGGCCTGGTCATCCTGAGCGCCGGCATGGCCGCCATGGCGCTGCTGCCGGCCGATGCGTCGGTGCTGCGCATCACCCTGGGCATGGCGGTGTGCGGCCTGGGTTTCGGGCTGTTCCAGTCGCCCAACCTCAAGGCCATCATGTCGGCCGCGCCGCCGCAACGCGCCGGGGGTGCCAGCGGCATGGTGGCGATGGCGCGGCTCAACGGCCAGGCGCTGGGTGCGGCGCTGGTGGCGCTGTGCTTCGGCATCGCCGGCAGCCAGGGGCCCACCGTGGCGCTGGGGCTGGGGGCCGGCTTTGCGGCGCTGGGCGCGCTGGCCAGCGCTGCGCGGCTGTGGGTGAAGCAAGTGCCGTAGCGCGCCCGGGTGCGGCGGGCTCACGGCCGCCGTGTCACACCCGTGGACGGGCACCCGACAGGCTGCGCCGGCGCCAGGCCAGTGCCGACAACCCGGCCGCCAGCATCAGCCAGGTGCCCGGCTCGGGCACAGGTGCGGTCTGCGACAGGCCGGTGGTGTCGGTGTAGGACAGGTGGAACGTGTTGAACGCATCGCCATAGGTGCCGCGAAGTCCGATGGCACCCAGTCTGGCCCACACATAGAAC
>JAGOBT010000521.1 GCA_017999135.1 Burkholderiaceae bacterium | reverse complement strand
GCGCCGATCCGGCCGACCCCGCCAGCGCACTGGCCGAAGCCACGGTGCAAGCGCTGGCCGGCCAGCTGGCCGATTGGGCCGGCACCGGCGCACCGCGGGTGGCCGTGCTGTGCCCCACCGCGGCCGATCAGGCCCAGCTGGCCCTGCGCCTGGGCGACTGGCTGGGCGGCGACAGCCCGGTGCAGTTGCTGGCCCCGGGCGAGCCCTTGCCCGCCGGTGTGGATGTGGCGCTCCAGGTCGGCGTGCCCTGGCGCCCGCGCCGCCAGCCCGGCGGCCCGCGCGGTGACGCACAGGCCGGCCAGCAGTGGGTGTACCTGGTGGCGCAGGACAGCATCGAGTGCGGCCTGTTCGACACCCTGGCCGTCCGGCTGGACGCCCCGCGCAGCCCGGCCGACGGCGGCGCCCGTGGCTACCTGCAGGGCGCCGCGCTGGCGCAGTGGCTGCAGCAGTTGCAGGCGGCCTGGGCGGCGGTGCCGCAGATGTCGGCCTGAACGGAACGCAGCTCCCTTCAACCCCCTGTGTTTGCGGGGGGCGCCGTGGCAACCACACGGGTACGATGGTCTTTGTTGTCCGCCGGCGCCATGCCGCAATCCGGCGATCCCCATCCAGCCACGCCAGTGCCACCATGCCATCCATCACCCTGACCCCGCTCCGCGCCACCCTGTCCAACCTGCACCGGCTGTTGCGCCCTGTCGCGTTGGCCACGGGTCTGCTCTGCAGCAGCCTGCTGCCGGCCCAGGCCATCGACCTGCTGCGCGGGTTCGGTGACGATGGTGTCTACGGTGCGCTGGCGCTTCAGCCGAACGATGACGAATCGAGCAGCCTGTTGGACCTGCCGTTCAGCGTCAACTTCTTCGGCAACACCTACAGCAGCTTCTACGTCAACAACAACGGCAACATCACGTTTGGCAACCCGCTGGGCGACTACACGCCGCAGGCGTTTCCGCGGGTGAGCGAGGTGCCGACGCCGATGATCGCGGCCTGGTGGGCCGACGTCGACACACGCGTGGGTGACATCGGCGGTGGCGATCCGCTGCCCACCCTGATGGCGCGGCGCAACCTGGCGGATCTGTCGCCCTATGCCGGCGCAAACAATGTGTACGTGGGCGCGCCCAACGCCAACACCGTGGTGATCACCTGGGACCAAGTCGGCTACTACAGCCAGCACAACGACAAGACCAACAGCTTCCAGATCGTGCTGCGCAACCGGGCCGACACCGGCGTGGGCAACTTCGACATCGATTTCCGCTACAGCCAGCTGCAGTGGACCACGGGCGATGCGTCCGATGGTGTGAACGGGCTCGGTGGCACGCCGGCATCGGCCGGCTATGACGCCGGTGACGGCGTCAACTTTCTCACCCTGCCAGGCTCGCGCACCGAGGCTGTGCTCAATCTGGTGAACACCAGCAACGTCGACGGCAGCAACGCCGGTCTGTGGTCCTTTGCCGTGCGCAACGGCGACACGCCGGGTTCCAGCCCCAGCAACCCGCTGATGCCGGTGCTGGTCGAAGCCGGCTACAGCTTCGACTTCAACGTGCAGGCCAACACGGTCTACTTCATCGACCCTCTGGTGGCGGTGGGCTACGACTACCAGCTGTCTGCCGCCGACGGACAGTCATTCGCATCGGTGGTGGTCAGCACCTTGGCCGGCGACGGCATCTACGCGCTGTCGATCTGGAATGGCAGCGCGTTTGTGCTGGTCGACGACCAACTGTCGGTCAACGAAACCTACATGTTCAACGGCACGGTGACCCGCTTCCTCATCGACCGCATCGAGGTGGAAGCTGGCCTCGACCCGGCCAACCCGCTGGCCTTCGTCACCGGCGTGTCGTTCACGCAGACCGGTGCGGTCAACGTGCTGCAGACGCCGATCACCGTCAGCGTGCCCGAGCCCGCCACCAACGCCCTGCTGCTGGGCGGGCTGCTGGCCCTGGGCTGGGCGGCACGCCGCCGCCGCTGACCCAGCCGGGGCGGGGTCGGCCGGTCACCAGAACTGCCACTGCCTCGACGCCACCACCCAGATGCCCAGCGCGCCGTTGGTCACTGCGTGGGCGATCACCGCCGTCCACAGCCGGCCGGTGCCGCGGTACAGCAGCGCATAGGCCAGGCCGGCCACGATGGCGGCCAGCCACAGCGGGTGCGCCAGCATGAAGACGAAGGTCGACAGCAGCACCGCCTTGACGCCGGTGCGCTGCGGGTCCACGCCCTCGAACACCGGGCTCTGCACCCAGCGCATCAGGAACGAGCGCCAGAACAGCTCTTCCATCACCGGCACCAGCAGCGCGGCGCCCAGCCAGCGCACCACGATCAGCGGCCAGATCAGCTGGCCCGCGCCGTCCACCGGCACGAAGGCGGCGGTGGGCTCGCCGATCTGCATCCACGGCGCGTCCAGGTGGATCCACAGCACGAACACGCCCAGCCCCACGCCCACGGCCAGCAGGGTCTCGGGCAGGTCGGGCCAGTTCTGGCGCGCCAGTTCGCCGTAGTCACGCCACCAGACGGCCAGCATGCCGCCCACCACCACCAGGTTGGCGGCATAGAGCCAGCGGGTGTCGAAGCCCCAGCTGCCGTCGGCAGGGGCCATGCCGCGCAGCGCCAACAGGGCCATGAAGGCCACAAACGGCAGCAGGCGCAGCCAGGCGGCGCGGGAGAGGTTCATCGGGGCCGGGGTTCATTGCTAAAAACGTTTCAAACTGTACGTTTGAACCCGCTCCACACGTCCCCCTCTCCAGTGGGGGTTGCAGGCAGTCGGCCGTGCCTTACCGCACGTTCTGCGGCGGCGTCTGCAGCAGCAGCGCCACCTGCTGGCGCAGGCTGTCGGGCGACAACCCGGCGGGCGACAGTGCCGGCCCGGCCACCAGCCCCACCCGGGTGAACAGCCCGCGCCGCAGCGGCCGCACCATCGCCGTGCTGCCTTCCACCCGCGAGAAGAACGACCCCCACAGGTTGTGCAGCGCCACCGGCACCACCGGCCACGGCGCGCCGCTGCAGGATCTTCATCACCCCGCCTTGGAAGGGCTGCAGCCGGCCGTCGCGGGTGATGCTGCCTTCCGGAAAGATGCACAGCAGGTCGCCGTCGGCCAGCACCCGGTCGGCGGCGGCGAAGGCGGCGGCGTACACCGCCGGGTTCTCGCGCTCGGGCACGATCGGGAT
>JAGOBT010000520.1 GCA_017999135.1 Burkholderiaceae bacterium | reverse complement strand
ACGGTGGGCTCGTCCATCAGCAGCAGCCCGGGGCGGTGCAGCAGGGCGCGCACCAGCTCCACCTTGCGGCGGTTGCCGCCCGACAGCTCGCGCACCGCGCGGTCGAGGTCGGCGGCCAGGCCGGCGGCACCGCAATCATCGGCAATGCGCTGCGTTGCCAGCGCGCGCGGCAGGCCGTGCAGGTCGGCATGGAAGCGCAGGTTGCGCGCCACGCTCAGGTCCAGGTCCAGCGACATGGCCTGGAACACCACACCGATGTGGCGCAGCGCCGCCACCGCGTGGCCGCGCAGGTTGTGGCCGTCCACCTGCACGCGGCCGGCGTCGGCGGCAAACAGCCCGGTCAGCACCTGGAACAGCGTGCTCTTGCCGGCGCCATTGGGGCCCAGCAGCGCGGCAAAGCAGCCGGGCTGCAGCGTGACCGACAGGCCGTCCAGCGCCGCGCGGGCGCCGTAGCGCTTGGTCAGCTGGTCGATCTGCAGGCGCGGGCCGGCGGATTGGGGCGTGGGGGCGGTCATCGGGCTGCGGTTGTAGCCGCTGCGCCGCCGCCTGCCCATCTGTGGATTGCCCTTGCTTGCCCGCAGGCGGGCCAGGGGTTCACAGCTCGATCTCCATGCCGTCGTAGGCCAGGGCGATGCCTTCGTCGGCCCAGCCGGCGTCGCCGTCGGCATCGGGCTCGTCGGCAAACAGCACCTTGTGGCGGGCCGGCATGCCGCGCAGCAGGGCCAGCCAGGGCTGGTCGGTGACGGTGCTGCCGGCATCGGGCAGCAGGTTGTCCAGCAGCAGGCAATCGGCCTCGCGCATCCATTCCCATTCGGTGGCGCCGATCTGCGCCAGCCCGGGCGCGCAGAACACGCGCTGGCCGGTGGCCAGGTCCTGCACGGCCAGGGCGATGCTGTCGCCCACCTGGGGTTGCTCGCCAGGCGTCTGGCTGGCCAGGTGCGGCGGCAGCGGGCACTGGGTGGCCACGGCGGTGAACTGCAGGCTGGGCATGCCCTCGACCCGGAACGACGCCACCGGCCGGTCGCCCGCCACCGGCACCACGCGCCAGTGCACGCCGCAGTAGTGCTGCAGCACCGGCAGCACCGGCAGCGCGGTGGTCAGTTGCTCGAAGACCGCCGGCGTGGCGTACAGGTCGATCGGCGCGCCGTCGCGCAGGCTGAGCAGGCCGCCGACGTGGTCGACCTGGGCGTCGGTCAGCACCACGGCGCGCACGTCGGGTTCGGGCAGGCCGAGGTGGCCATCCAGGCTGAGGTCGCTGTCGAGCTGGTGCGCCACGCCGGGCGACATGTTCACCAGCACCCACCGGCCACTGCCGTTGCCGATGGCCATCACGCCCCGCTCACGGGTGGACCCGGCGCTGCCGGGGCTGTGGCGCCGCCGCCGCAGGCTGCCGCCGCCACGCAGGATCACGATCTTCATGGCCTCGGGCGCCTGGGCAGGAGTGCGGCAAGATGGCGCATGGCTGGTTGTCCCTTGTTGTCATCGACCAGCACCGGCGTTCGGCCCGGTGCTGCGTTGCCATTTGCGCTGCAAGACACATGCCGTTGCCCCAGCCCGCCCCAGACGGGCCAGGCAGCGGGCCCGCCCCGGCCCGGACCCCGCCGATGGCGGGGGGTCTGTGACAGGCTGAGGCAGCGCTGTGCCGTGCTGGCACAGTGCAAACCCTGTGGGCGGGCCGCGGTGCCCGGCCGGCGCGGGCTGGCCGCAGCCTGGGCCGGCATGGTGCTGCTGTGGTGGGCGCCGCTGGCCGCTGCCGCGTGCGACGGCCCCGCCCTGCCGCAGCTGCCACTGCTGCCATTGGCGCCCGGCGTGTGGTGGGTGCCGTCGGCCACCGGCGACAGCGACGCCGCCAACCGTGGCCAGGTGTCGAACCTGGTGCTGGTGCGCGACGGGCAGGGTCCGGCGGCGCGCTTGTGGGCCGTGGGTAGCGGGCCCAGCCCGGCCTGGGGCCGGGCGCTGGCTTGCCAGGTGGCGCGGCAGCTGGGCCAGTCCATCACCGATGTCATCAGCCCCTGGGCCCGGCCTGAACTGGTGCTGGGCGTGGCCGGCCTGCAGGCCGCTGCGGCTGCGGCTGCGACGGCACCGCCGCGCCATTGGGCGCACGCCGTGGTGGCCGAGGCCATGGCGGTGCAGTGCCCGCATTGCGTGGACCGCTTGCGCCAGCGCCTGGGGCCGGCGGCCGCCGACCTGGGTGACGACCCGATCCGCCTGCCCGACCAGCTGCTGCAGGGCGAGCAGGGCCGGCTGGGCCCGTTCACCTGGTGGCGACTGCCGCGCAGCGATGGCCGCTGGGTGACGGTGTGGCGCCTGGCCCCGGCTGGCGCACCGCCGCTGTGGCTGGCGCACGGCCTGCTGCAAGGCGCTGGCCCGCCCGACGGCCGCGATGCCGATCTGGCGCTGCTGCAGCAATCGGCGCAGCGGCTGGCCAGGTTGGTCGAGGGCGACGGCGCGGCGGTGCGGCTGGTCGGTGAACAGGGTCCGCTGCTGCCGGCCGATGCGCCCGCCGCGCATGCCGCCTATTGGGAGGCGCTGCTGGCCAACGCCCGGGCCGCGGTGGAACGCGGCGACGACGAGGCAGCGCCCGCGCCCGGCTGGCCTGGCCTGCCGGCGGGCTGGGCGGGCCACCCGTGGCACGGCATCAACTGGCAGCGTGCCTGGCGGCAGGTGGAGCCAGAGGTGCTGGCCGCGCCGCCGGCCGCACCCGCGCCGCGTGCCGCCGGCCGGCCCTGAGCGGGCTCTCCAGGCCGGCCCGGCGGGCACCTACCCGGCGTTGTTCCAGCGCAGCTTGCGGTAGATGGTGTTGCGGCTGATCCCCAGCCGCTTGGACGCCACGGAAATGTTGCCACCCGCCTCGTCGACCGCACGGCGGATGGCGTCGATCTCCATTTCTTCCAGCGATTTCGGCGCGCTGGCCGTCTCGCCCGACCAGCGCGGTGCGGGCACGGCGGCGGTGGCCGGCGGCACGGGCGTGGGCAGCGGCTGAGCCTGTGCCGGCGAGGCCGCGGGCTCGGCCGGGGCGGCGCTGGCCGCTGCCACTGGCGGGGCGGCCGCGGGCGTGGCGGCAGCCGGTGCGGCCTGGGCGGCCAGTGCCTCGTCGAGGAAGTCGTCCGACAGGTGCTCGCGGGTGATCACCGGTTCGCTGGCGGCCATCACCGC
>JAGOBT010000519.1 GCA_017999135.1 Burkholderiaceae bacterium | reverse complement strand
CTGCTGGCCTGGGCGCTGCTGGGGGTGGTGGGGGCCCCGGCGTCACGCACGCATGACGCCGTCACCCGACTGTCGCTGGCGCTGTCGGGGCTGGACAAGCCCTACCAGCGCTGGCAGATGCACCGCGACCACCAGCGGCGGCAATCGCCGCCCGCGGTGTCACTGCCACCGGGCTGACTCGGCCGCCGGCGTGGCCAGCGCGGCCAGCCACAGCGCGGCCACGGTGTCGTCGTCGGCCAATTCACCGGGGCCCAGCTCCTGCACCGCCAGGCCCTGGCGCAGGGCCCAGCTCGATTCGAACCAGCCGCACACCGGGCCGTCGTCGACGGCTTCTGCGGCTTCGGCCACCTCAGTCGAGGCCACCGGCACCTTGGGGATGCTGACATGCACGATGACGCGGGCGCGGGTGGGTGTGGTCATGGCGGGCTCCGGGGGGGATGGGGCGGGGTTGGGCTGGGATGGCGTGATGCTCGGCCAGGCAGCCGCCCCGCGCCATCACCCGGCAGGCGGTGCCAGGGGGGATGCCGCCGGTGGGCCCCCGCTGGGGGGAGGTGTGCAAACCTCACAACCCGCCCAGACTTGGCGCGACCTCAGGCCGGCGGCGCTGCCGGCCCGGCACGGGGCCGCCTGAGCAGGCCGATTGGCCGCAGCGGCTATGCTCATCGGCGCCATGCGCCGCCGCCTGCTTCCCCTTGCCCTGTCGCTGCTGCTGCTGATCGCGCAGCAGCTGGGCACGCAGCATCTGCTGGCGCATGTGCTGCAGCTGGACGGCCACGGCCACGCCGGGCAGATGCAGGCCACGCTGGCTGGCAGCCCTGCCATCCCGGACGGCCCGGACACCCAGGCCGAGGCCGGCGATGCGCTGTGCCAGGTCTGCCTGGTGCTGGCCACGCTGGCTGCCGTGGCCGGGCCGGTGGCATGGGGCTGGGCGGCGCAGCGCCTGTGCGGCACGGCGCCGCAGCCGCTTGCGCAGGCCGCGCCGCTGCGGCGGGCCTGGGCGCCCTACCGGGCACGCGGGCCGCCCGGGCTTCCTGCCACCGCCTGAGCCCCCGCACGCAAGACGCACGGCCTGCCGCCACGGCAGGCCGTTGACGGCCGCGTGCCCATGCCACTTCTGCAGGACCTCTCCCCATGTCATCGTCAACGCATGGCGCGCGCCCGCGTGCGCCGCACCGGGCCGCCACCGGCCGCCCACTGAACCGCATCGTCCTGGCCCTGGCCGCCAGCCTGCCGGGCCTGGCCGCCGCCCAGACCGCCAGCCTCAACACCGTGGTGATCACCGGCAACCCGCTGGGCAGCACCCTCACCACCCCCAGCAGCGTGCTGGCTGGCGACGGCCTGGCCCTGCGCCGCGCCGGCACGCTGGGCGACACGCTCGACGGCCTGCCCGGCGTGGCAGCCAGCAGCTTCGGCCCGCAATCCAGCCGACCGGTGATCCGCGGGCTGGACGGCGACCGCATCCGCCTGCTGGACAATGGCGGCGCCTCGGCCGACGCGTCCAGCCTCAGCTTCGACCATGCAGTGGCGGTCGACCCGCTGGTGGTCGAGCGGCTGGAAGTGCTGCGTGGCCCGGCCGCGCTGCTGTACGGCGGCAATGCCACCGGCGGCGTGGTCAACGCCATCGACAACCGCATTCCGCGCAGCCCGCTGCGTGGCCTGGGCGGCCGGGCCGAACTGCGCCTGGGTGGCGCCGCGGGCGAGACCGCCGGCGCCGCGCTACTCGAAGCCGGTGCCGGCGGCCTGAACTGGCATGCCGACGTGGCCCGCCGCCTGAGCGGCGACCTGCGCACGCCCGGCTTCACCCGGCCGGGCGACACCGCGCCCAGCCACCGCGTGGCCAACAGCGACGGCGACAGCACTTCGGCCGCGGTGGGTGCGTCCTGGGCCGACGCGCAGGGCCACGCCGGCGCTGCGGTCGACGGCTATCGCAACAGCTACGGCGTGACGGTCGACCCCGAAGTGCGCATCCGCATGCGGCGCGACCGGCTGCAGCTGGGCGGCGAGCGGCGCGGCCTGGCCGGCCCGTTCAGCAGCGTGGCGCTGCAGGCCAGCCACACCCGCTACCAGCACCAGGAGGTGGAGGGCGACGGCGCGGTGGGCACCACCTTCCAGAGCACAGGGCAGGAACTGCGCGTGCAGACCAACCAGGCGCCACTGGCCCTGGCCGGCGGCACGCTGCGCGGCGTGCTCGGCCTGCAGACCGAAGCGCTGGACTTCTCGGCGCTGGGCGAAGAAGCCTTCGTGCCCGGCACCCGCACCCGCAGCCAGGCGCTGTTCACCCTGCAGGAATTGGCGCTGGGCGCCGCCACGCTGCAGGCCGGCATGCGACTGGAACAGGTGAAGGTGCACTCCGACGGCGACGCCGCCGACGCCACCGAGCTGAAGTTCGGCCCGGCGCTGTCGCGCAGCTTCAGCCCGCGCAGCCTGTCGCTGGGCCTGCTGGCGCCGCTGGGCGGCGGCGGCTGGCGCGCATCGGCCTCGGTGGGCAGCACCCAGCGGGCACCGGCCTATTACGAGCTGTTCGCCAACGGCGTGCACGTGGCCACCGGCGCCTTCGAGCAGGGCGATGTGAACCAGCAGCTGGAGCGCAGCCGCCACCTGGAAGTGGGCCTGCAATGGCAACAGGGCGGGCACAGCCTGCGCGCTGCGCTGTGGCACACCCGCTTCGCCAACTACATCGCGCTGGACGCCACCGGCGCCACCGTGGCGGTGGTCGACGAGGACGGCAACCCGGCCGACGTGCCGGTCTACCGCTTCAGCGGCGTGCCGGCACGGCTGCAGGGTGGCGAGATCGAGGCCCGCAGCCGGCTCGCCACGGGCGGCTGGCTGGCTGGCTGGACACTGGACGCCAGCGCCAGCCTGGACTGGGTGCGCGCCGACAACCGCCGCACCGGCGAGCCGCTGCCGCGCATTGCGCCGATGCGCCTGCAGGCCGGGCTGGACGCGGCGCAAGGCGCCTGGCGCGGCGGCGTGCAGCTGCGCCACGCCGGGCGCCAGGGCCGCGTGCCGGCCAACGACGTGGCCACGCCGGGCTGGACCACGCTGGACCTGTGGGCCAGCTGGCTGCAGCGGCTGGGCCCGGGCACCGACGCGGTGTGGACGCTGAAGCTCACCAACCTGGGGGATGCGCTGGCCACCAACGCCAGCGCCCTGCCGCTGGCG
>JAGOBT010000518.1 GCA_017999135.1 Burkholderiaceae bacterium | reverse complement strand
TGCCGCCGCTGGCCGGGCTGGCGGTGTCGATCAAGGACCTGTTCGACGTGGCCGGCTGGCCAACCACCGCGGCGTCGCGCTCGCTGGCCACGGCACCGCCGGCGCTGGCCGACTGCCCGGCGGTGGCCCGCCTGCGTGCAGCTGGTGCTGCGCTCACCGGCCACACCAACCTCAGCGAGTTCGCCTATTCGGGCGTGGGCATCAACCCGCACCACGGCACGCCGCTGAACCCGGTCACCGCCAGCATCAACCCGACGCCGCGCGTGCCGGGCGGCAGCACATCAGGTGGCGCCGTCAGCGTGGCAACGGGTGCAGCCTGGGCGGCGCTGGGGTCGGACACCGGCGGCTCGATCCGCATTCCCGCCGCGCTGCAGGGGCTGGTGGGCTTCAAGAACACCCAGCGGCTGACACCGCTGCAGGGCGCCATCCCGCTGTCGAGCACGCTGGACACCGCCTGCGCCATCACCCGCAGCGTGCGCGACGCGGTGCTGGTGCACGGCATCCTGGCCGCACGCACGCCGCTGCCGCTGGCCAAGCCGGTGCATGCACTGCGCCTGGCCGTGCCGCAGACGCTGATGCTCGACGGCCTGGACACCGATGTGGCGCGCGCCTTCGACCGCACGCTGGACGTGCTGCGCGCCGGCGGTGCGCTGATCGAAGACCTGCCGCTGGCGGCACTGGCCGACCTGGCCGGCCTGCAGGCCAACGGCGGCTTCACTGCCGCCGAGAGCTGGGCCTGGCACCGCAGCCGCCTGGCAGTGCTGGAGGCCGACTACGACCCGCGGGTGGCGCAGCGCATCCGCCGCGGCGAAGCCATCAGCGCGGCCGACTACATCGACCTGCTGCACGCCCGCACCGACTGGATCGCCCGGGTGCAGGCCGAGTTGCAGGGCTTCGACGCCGTGCTGGCGCCGACGGTGCCGATGGTGGCGCCGGCCATCGCGCCGCTGCTCAGCAACGACAGCCGCTTCTTCGCCATCAATGCGATGCTGCTGCGCAATGCGTCGGTGGTGAACATGCTCGATGGCTGCGCGCTGTCGATCCCCTGCCACCAGCCCGGGCAGATGCCGGTGGGCCTGATGGTGTGGGGCCCGGCGATGGCCGATGACACGGTGCTGGGCGTGGGCCTGACGATCGAAGCTGCCCTGGCCGCTGGCGAATCCCCCGCCCGCGTGCGCTGACATGCGCATGGCCGTGATCGGCGCTGGCATCGTCGGCGTCACGACAGCGTTTGAACTCGCCGCCGATGGCCATGCCGTCACCGTGTTCGAGCGCCGCGGCAGCGTGGCCGAGGAAACCAGCTTCGCCAATGCCGGCGTGGTGGCGCCGGGCTATGTGACGCCCTGGGCCGCCCCGGGCATGCCGGCCAAGGTGCTGAAGCACGTGCTCAGCCGCCACGCGCCAGTGCGCCTGGCCTGGCCGATGGCGCCCGGCCAGCTGGGCTGGCTGTGGCGCTGGTGGCGCGCCTGCCGCGCACCGGTGTTCACCGCCAACCGGGCGCAGATGTACCGGCTGGCGCGCTACAGCCAGCAGCGCCTGCATGCGCTCACCCAGGCCCTGCAGCTCAGCCATGAACAGGCCAGCGGCTACCTGGTGCTGCTGCGCAGCGAGCAGGACCTGGCCGGCGCCCGCAGCAGCCTGAAGCTGCTGGCCGAACTGGGTGTCGATTTCCACCTGGTGGACGCGGCGCGGGCGCGCGAGGTGGAGCCCGGGCTGAACCCGTCGGCCCCGCTGCATGCCGCCGTGCACCTGCCAGCTGACGAAGTCGGCAACTGCCGCCAGTTCGCGCAGGTCATGCGGGCCGAGGCCCAGCGGCTGGGCGCGGTGTTCCAGTTCCAGCGCGACGTGCTGGTCATCACCCCAGGCACGGCGCCCTTGGTGCAGCACCGGGCTGCCGGCAGCACCGTCGCCCCGCAGAGCGACACGTTCGATGCGGTGGTGGTGTGCGCCGCGCTGGGCTCGTCGGCCTTGCTGCGTCCGCTGGGCCTGCGCCTGCCGCTGCTGGCGGTGCACGGCTTCTCGTTGACGGCGCCGCTGCGGGTGATCGAAGGCCACCCGCAGGTCGGCCCGCGCGCTGGCGTGATGGACGAGAAGTACAAGGTCGCCATCAGCCGCCTGGGCCAGCGGGTGCGCGTGGCCGGCAGCGCCGAGCTGGGCGGCCGCCTGGATGCGATGGCTCCCGCGGCGATCCACACCCTGCACAAGGTGCTGGACGATTGGTTCCCCGGCAGCGCCCAGCTGGCCCAGGCCCAGCGCTGGAAGGGTGCGCGGCCGATGCTGCCCGACGGCCCGCCGGTGCTGGGCGCCAGCGGCGCACCCGGCGTGTGGCTGAACCTGGGGCATGGTTCCAGCGGCTGGGCGCTGTCGTGCGGATCGGCGCGGGTGCTGGCCGACCAGATCGCCGGCCGCACGCCGGCGATCGACGTCAGCGCACTGGACGTGGCGCGGCTGCGGCGCTGACGGTGCCCCGTGCGGCCCACTGCCGCAGCAGCACGGGCGCCGCCACCGCCAGGCCGATCAGGCCGCTGGTGGCGCCGGGCGCCACCATCAGCAGGGCGCCAACGCCGCACAGCAGCTGCTCCCAGCGCTTCATCTCGACGAACAGGAACTTCGACAGCGCCGCCGCCAGCAGCGTGATGCCGACGATGCAGCCGGTGAAGGTGACGATGAAATCCGGCCAGGTGAAGCCCTTGGCCACCAGCAGCAGCGACGGCGAAAACACGAAGACGAACGGCACCAGCGCCTTGGCCAGCCCCAGGCGGAAGGCGGTGTTGCCGGTCTTGAACGGGTCGCCGCCGGCCATGCCGGCCGCGGCATAGGCCGCCAGCGCCACCGGCGGCGTGATGTCGGCCAGCACGCCGTAGTAGAAGACGAAGAAGTGCGCCACCAGCGGCTCCACGCCCATCAGCACCAAGGTAGGTGCGGCCACCGTCACCATGATGATGTAGTTGGCCGTGGTGGGGATGCCGCAGCCCAGCAGGATGCACACCAGCCCAGTCATCACCAGGGCCGCCAGCAGGGCCAGGGTCTTGGGCTCGATCAACGCGGCAGGCAGCCAGCTGCCCAGCCCGCCCGCCATGGCATTGGCTGCGCCGGTGATGATGGTGCTGAGCTTGAAGCCAACGCCGGTGAGCGTGACCACGCCGATCACGATGCCCACCGT
>JAGOBT010000517.1 GCA_017999135.1 Burkholderiaceae bacterium | reverse complement strand
GCACGATGCTGGCGCCCAGCGCGATCAGCACCGGCGCACTGTCGCCGATGGGCGAGCCATTGGCCACGTTGCCGCCCATGGTGCCGGCTTCGCGCACCGGCAGCGATGCGAAGCGCAGGCCCATTTCCCGGGTGGCCGGCCAGTGGGTGGCCAGCGCGGCCCAGGCGGCCTGCAGCGATGCGCCGGCGCCGATGGTCAGCACGCCGTCGGCGGTGGTGATGGCCTTCAGTTCGGCCACCTCGCCCAGGTAGATCACCTCGCCCAGGTCGCGGAACTGCTTGTTCACCCACAGGCCGATGTCGGTGCTGCCGGCCAGCAGCCGGGCTTGCGGCTTCGCAGCGCGCAATGCCGCCAGGTCAGCCAGCGTGCGCGGCGCGTGGAAGGGCGTGTCGGCGGCGTAGTGCAGCGGTGGATCGGCACGCAAGCTGGCCAGCGCGGCAGCCGTGGCCGGGTGGCCCAGCGCCGGCGCGGGCTGCTGGAACATCTGCTCGCCGGCATCCAGGATCGGCCGGTAGCCGGTGCAGCGGCACAGGTTGCCCGACAGGTCATCGGCGATCTGCTGGCGGGTGGCGGGTGTCTCGCCGTGCCGCGCGCGGCAGGCCGCCAGCGACATCACGAAGCCCGGCGTGCAGAAGCCGCACTGCGAGCCATGGCAGGCCACCATCGCCTGCTGCGCGGGATGCTGGCCGCCGAGGTCTTCCACCGTCAGCAGCGCATGGCCGTCCAGCGTGGGCAGGAACTGGATGCAGCTGTTGATCGGCTTCCAGTCGACCTGGCCGCCTTCTTGCAAGCTGCCGACCAGGACGGTGCAGGCACCGCAGTCACCCTCGTTGCAGCCTTCCTTGGTGCCCGTGCAGCGGGCATGTTCACGCAGCCAGTTGAGCACCGAGGTGGTGGAATCCACACCGCTGACCGTGACGATGGCGCCGCGGTGCACGAAGCGGATGGGGCGGGTGGGGTGGTCAGGGGTTTGGGCAGCTTGGGACATACCCGCAAGATAGCCGCTCGCACGGGGAGCGATATACGGTGAAGTGAATAACCTCTATAAGATGCAAGGGATGAAGTCTGGCGTGGCCTTCGACAAGATCGACCTCTCCCTCATCCGCGCCTTCCACACCGTGATCACCGAGCGCAGCGTGTCGCGTGCCGCCCTGCGGCTGGCCACCAGCCAGCCCGCCGTGTCGGGCCAGCTGAAGCGCCTGCGTGGCCTGATCGGCGACCCGCTGCTGGTGCGCGCCGGCGCCGGCATGGCGCCCACCGCGGTGGCGCTGTCGCTGCTGCCGGCGGCGGCCCAGGTGCTGCAGGGCGCGCAGCTGCTGTTCGGTGGCCTGGCGGCCACCCAGGCCTTTGCGCCGCAGGCGGCGGAACAGACCTTCCGCGTCGCCGTCAGCGATTACCTCGACCCGCTGTTCCTGCCCGAGCTGGTGGCCCGGGTGCGGGCCCAGGCGCCCGGTGTCACGCTCGACCTGCTGCCGCTGACCCGCGAGTACGACTACCGCGGCCAGCTGGCGCGCGGCGAGGTGGATCTTGTCATCGGCAACTGGTTGTCGCCACCGGCCGAGCTGCACCTGGGCCGCCTGGTCAGCGACGAGCTGGTGTGCCTGGTGGCCACCGACCACCCGGCGGTGCGCAGCCCGCGGCAGTGGACGGTGGAGCGCTACCTGGCCAGCGAGCACATCGCCCCCACGCCGCTGCCTGCCGGCGGTGTGGGCGTGGTCGACGAACTGCTGCAGGCCCAGGGCCTGCAGCGCCGCATCCTGGTGCGCAGCCCGCACTTCGGGCTGGCGCCGGCGATGGTGGCGCGCTCGCCCTTGGTGCTGACCACCGGCCGGCAGTTTTGCGCCCGCTACATCGGCACCTTGCCGGTGCGTATCGTGCGCTGCCCGGTGGACTTTCCGCCACTCACCTACTACCAGCTCTGGCATGACATGACCCATGCCTCGGCCGCCGTGCGCTGGTTGCGTGAGCAGGTGCGGGATGTTGCCCGCAATCTGCTGGAGCTGAAGGCATGAAGACCGCCATCCTGGCCGACCTGCTGGATTTCACCGGTGACCCCGGCCTGGCCGACCGCGCCAGCCCCCATGTGCGCTGGCGCCCGGCGCATTGGCTGCTGATCGGCGACGGCGGCCGCATCCTCGCCGTGCAGCCCGACGCGCCTGGCGATGACTGGCACCAGATCGATCACAGCGGCCGCCTGCTGCTGCCCGGCTTCATCGACACCCATGTGCATTGCCCGCAGGTGGACGTGATCGCCAGCTGGGGCACCGAGCTGCTCGACTGGCTGAACACCTACACCTTCCCCGCCGAAGCCCGGCATGCCGACCCGGCGGTGGCCCAGGTGGCGGCCGAGCTGTTCACCGACGCGTTGCTGGCCCACGGCACGACGGCGGCGGTGGTCTTCCCCACGGTGCATGTGGCCAGCGTCGAGGCGCTGTTCGCCGCTGCCAGCCAGCGCGGCATGCAGATGGTCGCCGGCAAGGTGCTGATGGACCGCCATGCGCCCGACAACCTGCGCGACGACGTGGCGGGCGCCGAGGCCGACTGCCGCGCGCTGATCGACCGCTGGCACGGCCGCGGCCGCAACCTGTACGCGGTGACGCCGCGCTTCGCCGCCACCAGCACGCCTGAGCAGTTGGCCATGGCCGGCCGGCTGCTGGCCGACCACCCCGGCGTCTACATGCAGACCCATGTGGCCGAGAACCGGGCCGAGGTGGCCTGGATCGCCGAGCTGTTTCCCGATGCGCGTAGCTATCTGGATGTGTATGCCCGCCAAGGCCTGCTGAACGAGCGTGCGGTGCTGGCCCACGGCATCTGGCTGGACGACACCGATCGGGCGCTGCTGCACGGCACCGGCGCGCAGATCGCCTTCTGTCCGTCGTCCAACCTGTTCCTGGGCAGCGGGCTGTTCGGCTGGCAGCAGGCAGTGGCCGCGGGCGTGCACGTCAGCATGGCCAGCGACGTGGGCGGCGGCACTTCGCTCAGCATGCTGCGCACCCTGCTGGACGGTTACAAGGTGCAGGCCATGGCCGGCAACCGGCTCACCGCCTGGTCGCTGCTGCATGCCGCCACCCGTGGCGCGGCACAAGCGCTGCGGCTGGGCGGCAGCATCGGCACGCTGGACGTTGGCGCCATGGCCGACCTCTGCCTGTGGGACGTGGCCGTGG
>JAGOBT010000516.1 GCA_017999135.1 Burkholderiaceae bacterium | reverse complement strand
GCGCTGGTCTCGAAGCGGCGTGCCAGCGCCTCCGACAGCAGGATCTGCAGCCGGATGATCTCCGTCATCGAGAGCGTTTCAAGGTCCAGGTCGGGTGGCATCGCAGACGGCAGGCATAGCCAAAGAGGCCGGGCTGAACCCTGCATGCTACGTGCAGCGGGGTCCGTCGACCGCCCGCATGGCGCCGGATGGATGCAGGCCCGGCAACGGCCGACCGGCAGGCGTGGGGCTGTTCGCGCAGGCGGACGGCAAGGCCGCGTGCTGCGCACCGGCTCATGGCAACGGCAACTTCAGCACGGCGCCGGCGGCCACGGCATAGGCATCCACATGCCCCGACACCGCGGCCGCCGCGTCCACATAGTGCAGATGGAAGCGCTCGCCCGGGTGCGACACCACGCCCTCCAGCGCGGCGCCGCTGACGATGCCCACCAGCAGCCCGATGGCGCCGGGTGCATGGAACACCTGCATGCCTGAGCGTGCATTGGCATGGCCGTGACCGCCACCATGGCCGCCAGCGTGACCAGCATGGCCGCCACCCTGGCCGGCCGCGGGCGGTTCACCGGTCACCACATGCCAGCGCAGCTGCGGAAACCGCCCCTCCACCCGGAAGGCGAACGGCTGGTCGGCCGCCAGGCCGTGGGCCGCTGCCTGCGCACGCACGAAGGCCTCCAGCCCCGCCTGGTCCAGATCGGTGGGTACCGGCACGTCCACCCAGCGTGTGACCCTCGCACTGGCGAACAGCAGCGCCTGTTCATCGGCGCCAGGCGCCTGCACCCGGCCTTGCGCATCGGTGCCGGGGCTCACCAGCAAGCGGCCGTCGATCTGCACGATCTCGCCCCGCAGGCCCGCCATGGCGCCCACGCCCCAGGTGCCGGGGCGCTGCGGCAAGGTGGCCAGCGCCGCCTGGCCGGCGGTGTTGCCCGTGTGCTGCATGCGCTGGAAGCTGCCCACGTGGAAGAAGTCGAACGGCTGCGCCAGCGCCAGGCCAGTGCAGGCAGCCGCCAGGGCCAGGCACAACGGCCAGGCGCGCCAGCGGCGTGGAGAAGTCTGCGAAGCTGGCATCGGGTTCCTCCGTGGGTCGCCGCATGCCGGGTGGCAGCCTGCGACCCAAAACGCTACTATATCTTCATAGACTGATATTGAAGCCTGGAGACGACCCGCATGCCGACAACCCCGGACCCCATCACCGCACAGCGCACCCGCCCCACCCGCCGCCACTGGCTGGGCACGGCCGCCGGCCTGGCCGGCGGCCTGTGGCTGGCCAGCGCGCCAGCGCGGGCGGCGGTCGACCCCGCCAGCCTGCCCGAGGCCAAGCGCACCAAGGCCGCCCGCTACCTGCTGGCCGCCGAGGTGCCGGCCTTCATCCAGGCCCAGGGGGGCGCGGCCAGGGTGCTGTTTTTCGACGTTCGCACCCGTGCCGAGGCCATGTACGTGGGCATGGCCACCGGCGTCGACGCGCTGGTGCCGTTTGTCGAGCACCAGGAGCTGATGACCGACTGGGACGCCCGCCGCGGCATCTACCAGCTGGAGCCGCTGCAGGACTTTGTGCCCGAAGTGAACCGGCGCCTGGCGCAGAAGGCCCTGGCCAAGACCGACGTGGTGGTGCTGATGTGCCGCTCGGGCGACCGCAGCAGCCGCGGCGCCGACCGGCTGGCCGACGACGGTTTCACCCAGGTATGGTCGGTGGTCGACGGCTTCGAGGGCGACATGAGCCAGGATGGCCGCCGCAGCGTCAACGGCTGGAAGAACGCCGGCCTGCCCTGGGCCTACAAGCTCGACCGCGCCCGCATGTACTTCCCGCGCTGATGGCGCCACACATCCACATGGCAGGCACCGGCGCCACATGACATCGATCCCGCTCGGCCCGCTGGCGCTGCCCACCGCGCCGCTGCTGGTGCTGGTGGCCAGCCTGCTGGCCACCTGGCTGGCCGACCGGTGGACGGCGCCAGCGCCCGGCGCACGGCGGGCAGGCGGCGTGCTGACGCAGGCCGTGCTGCTGGCCCTGCTGGCCGCGCGCCTGGCCCATGTGCTGCAACACGCCGATGCCTACGGCGCCGAACCGTTGCTGGTGCTCGACCTGCGCGACGGCGGCTGGCATGGCGCAGCCGGCGTGGCCGCCGGCCTGGGCTGGGTTGTCTGGCAGGCCTGGCGCCAGGCGGCCTGGCGCCGCGCGCTGGGCGCCGGCACTGCGGCCGGGCTGGCGCTGTGGGGTGCCGGCAGCGCCGCGCTGCAGGCGCTGGCACCGGGTGCCCTGCCCGACCTGGCGGTCACCGAGCTGGCCAGCGGCCAGCCGGTGGCGCTGCCCGCTGTGGCGCCTGGCCGCCCCGTGGTGCTGAACCTGTGGGCCACCTGGTGCGGCCCCTGCCGGCGCGACATGCCCATGCTGGCCGCCGCCCAGGCGCGCCACCCCGGCGTGGCCTTCGTCTTCGTCAACCAGGGCGAAAGCGCCGACACGGTGCGCCGCCACCTGGCCACCGAGGGCCTGGCCCTGGACCGGGTGCTGCTGGACCGGCCGTCGGCGCTGGGCCCGGCACTGGGCAGTGGCGGCCTGCCCACCACGGTGTTCTTCGATGCCCAGGGCCGCCATGCCGGCGCGCACATGGGCCTGCTCAACCGCGCCGCGCTGGACGCCCGCGTGCAGGCGCTGCAAGCCCGCTGACCGTTGCCCCGACCATCCCCTTCAAGAGAACCCATGGACACCACCACCGACAGCCCGGCACCGGCCGCAGGCCTCCACAACGCCAGCCCGCTGGTGATCGACGTGCGCTCGCTGCGCGAATTCGAGGCCCTGGCGCTGGAGGATGCGCTGCACCTGCCGCTGTCCGACCTGGAACGCGGCATCGGTGCCGTGGCACCCGACCGTGCCACGCCGCTGGCGCTGTACTGCGCCAGCGGTGGCCGATCCGGCATGGGCTGCATGCTGCTGCGCCAGCTGGGCTACACCCAGGTCAGCAACGCGGGCGGCCTGTATGCTGCCGCCGCCACGCTGCACCGCCGGCTCATCCCATGACCCAACCCACCCCACCCGCCCCGGCCGGCTTTGCCGACGCCGCAGAGACCTGGAACCGCCGCTATGCCGGCGACGGCTTTCTGTTCGGCACCGCGCCCAACACCTGGCTGCGCGACCATGCCGGCGCCATCGCGCCGGGCGGGCGGGTGCTGTGC
>JAGOBT010000056.1 GCA_017999135.1 Burkholderiaceae bacterium | reverse complement strand
TGCGCAGGCCCAGCGCGCGCCAGGCAGCGGCCTGGCGGGTGGCGTCGTCGATCACCCAGTTGCCGATGGCGCCGATCAGGCCGTGGCGCTCGGCCAGTGGAATGAACAGCGCCGGGCTGACCATGCCGCGCCGCGGATGGTGCCAGCGCAGCAAGGCCTCGGCGGCGGTGATCTGCAGGCTGTGCGCGTCCACCTTGGGCTGGTAGTACAGCTCCAGCTCGCCGCGCACCACGGCCTGGCGCAGGTCGGCCAGCAGCTCGGCCTGTTCACGCAGGTCGACTGCCATCTGCGGGTCGAAGACCGTGTAGTCGCCGCCGCCGGCCTGCTGCACCTGGCGCATCGCCATCGCGGCATGTCCCACGAGGCGCGGCTTGGCGCCGTGCACCGGGTAGGCGGCCAGGCCGATGCTGCAGCTCAGCGCCACGTCGCTGCGGCCGGGCACCGGGTAGGGCCGGGCCAGCGCCTGGCACACGGTGTTGGCCAGGTCACACGCGCCAGGCAGGTCGGTGTGCACCAGCATCAGGAATTCAACGCCGCCCATGCGGGCCAGCTGGGCGTCGGGCCCGGTCAGCTGTTGCAGCCGGCCAGCGGCCTCGGCAATCAGCAGATCAGCCTGCAGGTGGCCATAGCCGTCGTTCACTGCCTGCAGGTGGTCCAGGTTGATCAGCAGCAGGCACAGCGTGCCGGCTTCGCGGTCGCAGCGGTCCACGGCCGCGTCCAGTGCCTGGGCCACCCGGTCGCCCGCCAGCAGGCCGCGCACGGCGGCCGCACCGGTGCGCGCTCCCCGCTGCCGCGCCAGGCTGCGCAGCAGCAAGCCGCGCTGCCACAGCAGCACGCCTGACACCAGCGCCAAGCCCGCCAGCAGCACCAGCAGGGTAGGCATGGCCCAGCCGGGCAGGCGTTCAGGGGTCAACCACAGTGGCATGCGGTGATCTCGGCCGATCACCCGCCGACTTGAGGCGTGCTGCGGCCCGCCGGCCCGCCGGCGGGCCGCAGCGCGCGGCGCGTGGTCAGTGCAGCACGACGGGCTGCTGCGCCAGTGCGGTGTAGCCCGCGATGTAGTCGTCGATCAGCGCCTGCAGTGCGTCGGCATCCCCCTGCGGTTGCCCGGCCACCAGCGCCTGCACACCCTGCTTGAAGTGTTCGGCCAGCGCGCCTTCGATGAAGATCTCCTTGCGCGCCAGCTTGTCGACGATCTCGAAGCCACCGCGCTGCAGGCGCACCGGAGCATCGCCGGTTGCCGGGCTGTCGTCGCCGGCGGGGATGTCGAAGGACACGACCACAAAACTGTCCGAGTTGTAGAGCGTCTGCATGCGTTTCTCCTGGCCTTGGCAACTGCGGGCACATCGGGCGGATTCAAGGCGCGGCGGTGCGCCAGAGCTCGACCACATGGCCCGAGCGCGGCACCGCCATGCGCAGGCGCAGCGGCCAGGGGCCGGCCGGGCTGTCCAGTGTGGCGGGCAGCCACACCTCGATCCGCAGGCCCTCGGGCTGCGGTGGCTCGCGCAGCCAGCGCTGCTGCACCACATCGCCCCAGGGGGTGGCAGCCGGCTCGTCGGGCTGGCGCTGCAGTTGCCACAGGCCGGCGTGGCCGCGGGCGTCGGTGACGAACAGGGACAGCGCCTGCGGCGGCGCATCCGCGGCGGCCAGGATGGCCACCAGTTGCACCAGCCAGCTCAACCGGTCTTGCGTGCCCGGCCAGGCCGGGTGCGCCACCGGCGGGCCGGAATAGCGGATCAGCCCCACGGGCTGGCCGGGGGCGCGCTGCAGGTTGGCCGCCTGCGCACGGCCGCCGGCACGCCGGTCGACAAAGCGCTCGGGTGCCAGGCCATGGCCGTCCAGCACGCCGTCGCTGGCCTGCGTCCACAGCGCCTTGGCACCGGCACCCTGGCCATCGAGCGTCAACCGATAGCGCTGGCCATCGTGCTGCCAGTCCAGCTGCGCCACGCCGGCCTGGCCGTTGATGCGCAGCCCGTAGTGCAGCCGGGCAGGGGCCGGCAGGCGGGTGGGATAGACCGGTGGCGGCTGGCCGGTGGGCGCGGCAATGGCATCGCTGTCGACGGCGGGTTCGGCATCGGTGGCGGGCTCGGTGCTGGCTGGCGCCCCCGGGCTGGCGCTCGGCGGCTCTGTCAGGGGCGGATCGGCCACCGGCGCCGCAGCCACCCCCTGCGGCACCACCCTGGCGGCTGGCTGCGGGCGCGGCGCCACCGGCGGTGCGGGCGCGGCGTCGGTCGGCCCGGCAGCCGCAGGCGCTGTTGACAGCGTGCGCAGCTGCACCTGCCCGGGCCGCGGCGGGCCGGCCTGTGGCGCGGGTGGCGCCAGCTGGTCCACCAGCCACGCATGCCAGAGGCCCACCGCCGCGGCCAGCAGCAGGGCCGCGCGCCAGCGCCCGGCACGCCGGGGCGGGGCCGGTGCGCCGGTCAGCAAGCCGGCGGGGACATGCGGCGTGGCCATCGGACAATGCTGCCACCGCGCCGCCGGCCGGCCACCGCCCCCTTCCCCCGCCCCGATGAAACTCGCCACCTACCGAGACGGCTCGCGCGACGGCCAGCTGGTCGTCGTCTCGCGCGACCTGAGCACGGCGCACTACGCCACCGGCATCGCCACCCGGCTGCAGCAGGTGCTGGACGATTGGAACTTCCTGTCGCCGCAGTTGCAGGACCTGTCCGTCACCCTCAACCAGGGCAAGGCGCGGCACGCCTTCGCCTTTGATCCGCGCCAGTGCATGGCACCGCTGCCGCGCGCCTACCAGTGGGCCGATGGCTCGGCCTACCTGCCCCACCTGGAGCGGGTGCGCCGTGCGCGCGGTGCCGCGCTGCCGCCATCGGCCACCACCGACCCGTTGATGTACCAGGGCGGCAGCGACGACTTCCTGGGCCCGTGTGACGACGCCTGGTTCGGCAGCCCCACCTGGGGCATCGACTTCGAGGCCGAGCTGGCGGTCATCACCGGTGACGTGGCGATGGGCGCCGATGCAGCCCAGGGCCTGGACGGCATCCGCCTGCTGCTGCTGGCCAATGACTGGAGCCTGCGCGAGCTGGTACCCGCCGAGCTGGCCAAGGGCTTCGGTTTCGTGCAGAGCAAGCCGGCCACTGCCTTCGGCCCGGTGGCCGTCACGCCCGACGAGCTGGGCGACGCCTGGCAGCATGGCCGGGTGCACCTGACGCTGCAGTCCAGCGTCAACGGCCGCAAGGTCGGCCTGAACGACGCCGGGCCGGAAATGCAGTTCCACTTCGGTGAACTGATCGCTCACCTGGCGAAGACGCGCAACGTGCGGGCGGGCAGCATCGTCGGATCGGGCACGGTCAGCAACCAGGATGCGGCCAAGGGCTTCGGCTGCATCGTCGAGCGGCGGGCGGTCGAGGCCGTGGAGCTGGGCGCCCCGGCCACGCCGTATCTGGCCATCGGCGACACCGTGCGGCTGGAGATGACCGGCCGAGACGGCATGAGCGTGTTCGGTGCCATCGTGCAGCGGGTGGCGGGGCCGCAGGCCGACGCACCGGCCGACCCCGACAACGACCCCGACAGCGACGACGGCGACAGCGACGACGAGGCGGTGCCGCCGCCAGAACCTGCGGCCTAACGCCGCCGCCCGCGCGGCCCGCCGCCTGGCCGCCCACCTCTGGCCTGCCACAGCGGCCGGCGCGCCCGCAGCTGGCTGGCGATGCCGTCGTTCAGCCGTTCACGCTGGGCCTGCACCTCGTCCACGTAGCCGAACACGTTGGGAAAGCGCTGGTCCAGCCACAGCCACAGGGTGCAGGCGCGCAGCACCTGTTCCATGCGGTCGAGCCGGCTGTTCTCGCTGACCTCATGCAGAAAGCCGGGCTCGCCGGCCTGGCCGTCCCAGGCGTGGCGCTCGGTCCAGCCCAGGAACTGCTGCATCAATTGATCGGTGCGGGTGTCCACCGGGGCCTGGGCGTACAGAAAGCGCTCGCGCAGGCTCAGCGGTGCGGCGCGCTCGTCCAGGTGGGCGGCAATCTCCAGCATCTGCGCCAGCTCGGCCACCGCGAAGTGGGCGTTGTCCAGCGTCAGCTGCTCGACGAACACGCCCAGCACCTCGCGCAACTTGCGCTTGCCCAGCTTGCCGGCGATGGTCTCGATGTGCCACCAGTTCGGCGCCACCGGCGCCTTGAAGTGCCGCGGCGCGCGCGGCTGCAGCGCCAGCAGCTCGCGCAGCGTGCGCCCGGCGCTGGGTTCGGCCTCGGCCAGCACGCCGGCAAAGCCTTCTTCATGGATGCCGTAGCGGCCGGCGCGGCCGGCGATCTGGTGCACCTCGCTCTCGTCCAGCGTGCGGTCGCCTTCGCCGTCGAACTTGGTCAGCGTGGAGAACAGCACCCGGCGGATCGGCAGGTTCAGGCCCATGCCGATGGCGTCGGTGGCCACCAGCACCTCGGTCTGGCCGGTGGCGAAGCGCTCGGCCTCGCGGCGGCGCACCTCGGGCGGCAGAGCGCCATAGATCACGCTGACGCTCTTGCCGTTGTCCGACACCTGGTCGCGCAGCATCAGCACGTCCTTGCGGCTGAAGGCCACCACCGCGTCGCCCAGCTTCAGGCTGGCGATGGGCACGGCCGCCGGCAGCAGCTGCACCTGCTGCTTGCGCTCGAAGTGGCGCACGGTGCAGCGCTCGCCGCACAGGCCCAGCAGGTTCTCGATGGCGGGCACCGCATAGGCGCTGCAGATGATCAGCAGCTCCCTGGCCGGCGCGCCGACGATGGCCTGCGTCCAGGCCCAGCCGCGGCTGGGGTCGAAGATCATCTGGGCTTCGTCGATCACCGCCACGTCGATCAGCTCGCCGGTGCCCATCATCTCGATGGTGCTGCTGACGACGCGGGCGCCGTCCACCGGCGCGCTCTCCTCGCCGGTGCGCAGGCTGCAGGGCACGCCGCGGGCCATCAGCCGGTCGCGCCCTTCCAGCGCCAGCAGGCGCAGCGGCGCCAGGTAGACGCCACGCTCGCAGGTGGCCAGGCGCTCGAAGGCCTGGTGCGTCTTGCCGCTGTTGGGCGGGCCGACGAACAGGGTGACGGTGCGGTTGGCGCGGCGTGCGGTCTTGAAGCTGTCGGGGTAGCCCTGAAAGGCCAGCTCGCTGCTCAGGTCGTCCAGCGTGTCGAGCTCGTTGACGCGGTTGGCCCAGCGGTCCAGGGCGCGGGTGCAGGCGGCGCGCAGGCTGTCCAGCGGCTGAGGCGTGCTGCACTCGGCCTGCAGGCCGGGCAGCAGGCTGTCGATGCGGCCGGGGTTGATGTGGCCGGCCTGCTCCACCAGGGTGTCCAGCGCGGCCTGCAGCGCGGTGGCATGCGGGTAGTCGGGCACGGCGCGCAGGGCCAGCAGCAGGGCGGCCTTGTCGCCGTCGCGGAAGAAGCGCCACACCGGCGCGGCGTCCAGCGGTGTGAGGAACACCACCGGCACGCGCCAGCCGTTCTGCGCCAGGTGCAGCATGTGGGTGGCCTGGCGCTCCCAGCTGTCAGGGCCGGCGCGGCTGATGCCCAGGGCTTCCAGCACGCCGCTGCGCTCGGTCATCAGCGCGCGCAGCTTGGGGCCGGTGCCCACCGCCGCCAGGTGCTGCAGCGCGGTGTCGATCAGCGACGGCGCCAGCCAGCGGCTGGGGCGCTGGCCGGGCACGCCCTTCTGCAGCAGCAGCAGGCCGAGCTTGTCCATGCGCTCGTCGGCATCGGCCGCGTGCTCGGCCACCAGATCGGCCGGCATGTCGTGCGCGGCCACCACCTGCGGCAGCTGGTAGGCAGCCTGGCGGATGCGGTGCAGGCCGTCCAGCGACGTGCCGGGCGGCAGGCGCGCCACATGGCGCGCATTGGGCAGCGGGTGCGGGGCCGGGCGGGGCGCAGGGGCCGGGGCGGCGGAGGATGTGGGGGGCGTGGAGGTATCGGACATGGCCTGCAGGCACTGTAACCCCGGCCACATCACCGCCAGGAGGCGGTGTCGCGGGGTCGCCTGGGTGACCCGGCCGGCGCGGCGGCACTTCCAGAATCCGGCGCCACCCCTTGGAGCACCCACCCATGTCTGCACCGACCGACACCCTGGCCCTGGTCTGCGAGCACCTGGCCGACGACCTGGCCAGCCTGCGCCTGCGCCGCTGGCCGCTGCCTGCCATGGGCCCGGCCGACGTGCGCGTGGCCATGGCTGCGGTGGCGCTGAACTTTCCCGATCTGCTGATGACCCGCGGGCTCTACCAGTTCAAGCCGCCGGTGCCGCATGTGCCGGGCATGGAAGGCACCGGCACCGTGGTCGAGGCCGGGCCTGCCAGCGGCTGGCAGGTGGGCGACCGGGTGGGCCTGGGCGGCAAGCACGGCCTGCTGGCCGAGCAGGTGGTGGTGCCCGGCGCCAGCCTGCGCGCCCTGCCCGCCGGCATGCCGCTGGACGACGCCGCCGCGGTGATGGTGACCGGCCTGACCGCCTGGGTGGCGCTGGCCCGCATCGGCCGGCTGCAGCGCGGCGAGACGCTGCTGGTGCATGGCGCGCGCGGCGGCGTGGGCCAGGCCTGCGTGCAGATCGGCCTGCACCTGGGCGCGCGGGTGATCGCCACCGCCACCGACCCGGCGCGCATTGCCAGCCTGGCAGCGTTGGGTGTGACGCTGCTGCCGTCCAGCGGCTTCCGCGAAGCGGTGCTGCAGGCCACCGACGGCCGCGGCGCCGACGTGGTGGCCGACCCGGTGGGCGGCGACGTGTTCGACGAAAGCGCCCGCTGCACCGCGTTTGGCGGCCGGCTGCTGGTGCTGGGTTTTGCCAGCGGCCGCATCGCCCGCATCGACACCAACCGCCCGCTGATCAAGGGCTTCAGCGTGGTCGGTGTACGGGCGGGTGAATACGGCCGGCACTTTCCGGCCCACCACGCCGAGCACCTGGCCGCCGTGCACCGGCTGGCTGAAGCAGGTGTGCTGCGGCCGGCGATCGGCGCCCGCTACCCGCTGGCACAGGCCAAGGACGCGCTGGCCGCCATGGCCCGGCGTGAAGTGACCGGCAAGATCGTGGTGACGATCGCCCCTACTCGACCGTGACCGACTTGGCCAGGTTGCGTGGCTTGTCCACATCGGTGCCACGCGCACACGCTGTGTGATAGGCCAGCAGCTGCAGCGGCACCACATGCAGGATGGGGGACAGCGCGCCGTAGTGCTCGGGCATGCGGATCACGTGCACGCCGGGCTCGCTCTGGATCTGCGTGTCGGTGTCGGCAAACACGAACAGCTCGCCGCCGCGGGCGCGCACTTCCTGCAGGTTGCTCTTCAGCTTCTCCAGTAGCGCGTCGTTCGGCGCGATGGTCACCACCGGCATGGCGCTGGTCACCAGGGCCAGCGGGCCGTGCTTCAGCTCGCCGGCCGGGTAGGCCTCGGCATGGATGTAGCTGATCTCCTTGAGCTTGAGCGCGCCTTCCAGCGCGATCGGGTAGTGCAGGCCGCGGCCCAGGAACAGCGCGTTCTCCTTGCGGGCGAACTCGGCCGCCCAGGCGATGATCTGCGGCTCCAGCGCCAGCACCGCCTGCACGGCGGCCGGCAGGTGGCGCAGGGCCTTGATGTGGGCGGCTTCCTGCGCATCGGTCAGCTTGCCGCGGCGCTGGGCCAGCGTCAGCGTCAGCAGGAACAGCGCCACCAGCTGGGTGGTGAAGGCCTTGGTGCTGGCCACGCCGATCTCCACGCCGGCATGCGTCAGGAAGTTCAGCTTGCACTCGCGCACCATGGCGCTGGTGGCCACGTTGCAGATGGTCAGCGTCTGGGCCATGCCCAGGCCGCGTGCATGCTTGAGCGCGGCGATGGTGTCGGCCGTCTCGCCGCTCTGGCTGATGGTGACGACCAGGGTGCGCGGGTCGGGCACGCTGTCGCGGTAGCGGTACTCGCTGGCGATCTCCACGCTGCACGGGATGCCGGCGATGCTTTCCAGCCAGTACTTGGCGGTGCTGCCGCTGTAGTAGCTGGTGCCGCAGGCCAGGATCAGCACCCGGTCGATGCCACCGAAGACCTGGTGCGCGCCGTCGCCGAACAGCTCGGGCGTGATGCCGGCCACCGATTCCAGCGTGTCGGCGATGGCACGCGGCTGCTCGAAGATCTCTTTCTGCATGTAGTGCTGGTAGGGGCCCAGCTCGGCCGCGCCGGTGTGGGCGTGCACGGTGCGCACAGGGCGCTGCACCCGCTCGAAGCTGCCATCGGCCTGGCGTGCGGTGATCCAGTGCTTGCCCAGCTGCAGGTCGACCACGTCGCCTTCTTCCAGGTAGACGATCTGGTCGGTGACGCCAGCCAGGGCCATGGCGTCGCTGGCCAGGAAGCATTCGTCGGCGTTGGCGCCCTGGCCCACGCCCAGCACCAGCGGGCTGCCTTCGCGCGCGCCCACCACGCGGTGCGGCTCGTCACGGCAGAACACGGCGATGGCGTAGGCGCCCTTCAGGCGGGCGGTGGCGCGCTGCACGGCGTCGAACAGGTCACCGTCGTAGAGCTGGTGCACCAGGTGGGCGATCACCTCGGTGTCGGTCTGGCTTTCGAAGACGTAGCCCTTGTTCTGCAGCTCGGCGCGCAGTTCGTCATGGTTTTCAATGATGCCGTTGTGCACCAGGCCGATGCGCTTGCCCGAAAAATGCGGGTGGGCGTTGTGCACCGCCGGCACACCGTGCGTGGCCCAGCGGGTGTGGGCGATGCCGGTGCCTCCCAGGACACCGTCCTGCGCGATCTGGGCTTCGAGCTCGGCCACCCGGCTGGTGCTGCGGGTGCGGCGCAGTTCACCGCCCTGGTGCACCGCCACGCCGCAGCTGTCGTAGCCGCGGTATTCCAGCCGCTTCAGGCCCTCGACGAGGACAGGGACGATGTTGCGGGCGCTGACGGCGCCGACGATGCCACACATGGTGTTGGTTCCTGAGGTTCAGACAGGGGCGCATCGTAGCCAGGGATCAACGAAAGAAGCGTGCGAAATCTGCCGCTTTGCGCAATCTTTCGTCGATCGTGAATAGCGCTGCAATTTTATTGCCACAATCGGTCGATGATGGTTGATTCAGTCGACGCCAACACGCTCGATGCAGTCGATCTGCGCCTGCTGGGACTGCTGCAGGACGACGCGTCACGCTCCAACCAGGCGCTGGCCGAAGCGGCGCATGTGTCGCCGGCCACCGCGCTGCGCCGGGTACGGCGCCTGGTGGAGGCCGGCATCATCGAGCGCCAGGTGGCCATCGTGGCGCCGGCCAAGGTGGGCGGCCTGAGCGTGATCGCCGAGATCACGCTCGACCGCCAGGGTGCCGAGCACGTGGCCACCTTCGAGGCCCGCGCGGTGGCTGAAGGCCCGGTGCAGCAGTGCTACCGCGTCTCGCCCGGGCCGGATCTGGTGCTGGTGCTGTGGCTGCCCGACATGGCGGCCTACCACGCGCTGGTGCAACGCCTGTTCACGCAGGATGCCAATGTGCGCAACGTGAAGGCCTTCTTCGCCACCCACCGGGCCAAGTTTGCGCCGGCGGTGCAGTTGGAGCCCCGTACCAGCTGAGCGCGATGCATGGCCGCGCTACCGCCACCGGCTATGGTCGCGTGCCGTTGGCCAGCAATGCCTGCAAACGCGCCAGCGCAGATTCCACGGCAGCGCCGTGGGCCTGAATGGCGCCCAGCACCTGCGCGGGCGTGCGTTCGTCGCGCTCCACCCGGGCATGCGGGTTGACGGCCTTCAAGTCGAAGGTGGCGGCGTCGATGGCCGATGCCCGCGCCTGTGCCTCGCGCAGCGCGCGCTCGCAGGCCGCCAGGGCCTCACGCAGAGGCGCAGCAACGGCGTCATCCACCCGCGCCCTGCGGGATGCTGCCAGTTGCTCTCTCAGTTCAACGCCCCGCGCCTGCAACCGTGCTGCTTCGGCCAAGTGTGGCGCCATGGCCTCACGCGCAGCGGCCCGCCGCGCCGCAAAGTCGACCGTCCAGGACAGCGCACTGTCAGCGCCCGCCGTGCCCCGTTGGGCCAGCAGCCGCGCAAAGGTCGGGAAGGGTTGGCCAACGTGGCCCGGCTGGTTGGCCCAATCACCCACCAGCGTGGCTGGCAGCGCTGCGTCGTCCAGCAGTTCGAAGCCCGGGCCCCACCCAAACAGCGCCAGCCCGGCCGGCGTCTTCTTGCCCACCTTCACATGCGACAAGTCGTAGTACCAGATGCGCTCGGTGCGCCGCCCGCGGGTGAAGAACAGCAGGTTGGTCTTGACACCGGCACCAGCCGTGGAGAACACACCCCCCGGCAGGCTGACCACACACCACAGGTCGCACTCGTCCAGCAGCTTGCGCTTGGTCTCGACAAACGCGCTCTCGTTGGTGCGGAACAGGAAGCCTTCATCCAGCACCACACCACAGCGGCCACCCGGCCGGTCGTCTGCCGGCGGCGCCAGTTCAGCCAGGATGTGCTGCAGAAACAGCACCTGGGTGGCGCTGGTCTCGAAGGCGTAGTGCCGCTGCGCGTCTCGCCCTTCCTTGCCGCCGAAGGGCGGGTTGGTCAGGATCACGTCGAAGGTGGCAGGCGCGCCGTCAAACAGCGCGTCGTAGCTGGCCACGCCTGACAACGTGTTGCCATGCCACAGCCTGGGCTGGTCGATGCCATGCAGCACCAGGTTGGCCAGTGCGATGGGCAGCACCAGGTTTTCCTTTTCGCGGCCGTAGAAGGTGTGGCTCTTCAACTGCGCAATGTCGGTGGCTGGCGCCGCGTCGCCCAACTGCGCACGCATCAGCTCATAGGCCTGGGCCAGAAAGCCGCCGGTGCCGCAGCACGGGTCGTACACCGTCTCACCCAACTGTGGCGCCAGCGTGCGCACCATCGCACGAACCACCTCACGCGGGGTGAAGAACTGGCCCCCGTCGCTGTTCTTCTCGCCCATCTTCAGCAGCAGGTCCTCGTACACCTGCGACAAGGTGAAGAAGTGCCGGTCGTCGATGTGGTCGATGCTGATCTCATGCACCCGGTCGAGGATGTCGCAGAGGTTGGTCTCCGAATCCACCCGCACCCGCTCCACCGCCGTCATGATGCGGCCGATCACCCGCTGCTTGGGGCTGGCCGCCAGGTTGGGCTGGCCGTCGGGCAGCACATCCAGCTGGTGCAGGTGCGGCAGCAGCTCCTTGTTGATGAAGGCCATCAGGTCGCCCACCCGGGGCTTCAGTGCCTCACGCTTCCAGCCCAGGTGCTGGCCTTCGGGCGTGCGTGCCGCCGACGCCAGATCGCAGGGCGCTGCCCAGTCCTGCCAGCGGTAGGGTGCTTGCAGGGCCGGGCTGAACGGCCGGCCCAATGCTTCGGCACGCTCGGCATCGCGTTGCTCCTGCGCGTCCAGGATGCGCAGGAACAGGATCCAGGTCAGCTCCGGCACGTACTGCAGCGCGCTGGCGCAGTTCGACCGCCGCATGATGTCGCAGATGCCCTTGACGAAGGCCGACAGCGACTGCGTGGTGGCGATGGCGCGGGGGGCCTTGGCCGCAGCGGCGGGTTTGGGGGTGGTGGCCATGGGGCGGGCAGGCAATCCGGGCATCAGGAAGTCAGGGTGTCATGGGGGGGCAGCCGGGTCTGGTGCTGCATGCTCGGCAACCGGCCCGGTGGGCAAGGACCCGTCAGCCAACGAGCTTGTCGTACTCGCCGTGGGTGCCGATCCAGAACCAGTGCACGCCATCGGCCTGGGGCAGACCCAGCGCCCTGTAGTGCAGCCCCACCCGCACGCTGACCATGCGGCCACCGCCCAGGGGCTTGAACTGCAGCGATGGGTGCGCCGGGTCTTGCTTGAGCAGCGCGTAGCACTTCTTCGCCAGCAACTGCA
>JAGOBT010000055.1:6048-11755 GCA_017999135.1 Burkholderiaceae bacterium | reverse complement strand
GTACTGCAGCTTCTGCGGCAAGAGCCAGCATGAGGTGAAGAAGCTCATTGCCGGCCCGTCGGTCTTCATCTGCGACGAGTGCATCGAACTGTGCAACGACATCATCCGTGACGAGGCCCCGGCCGAGACGGGTGGTGCCAAGGCGGCCAAGTCCGATCTGCCGGCGCCGCTGGAAATCAAGACCACGCTCGACCAGTACGTGATCGGCCAGGATTCGGCCAAGCGTACGCTGTCGGTGGCGGTCTACAACCACTACAAGCGGCTGAAGTTCATCACCGCCAATGCGGCCAAGGAAGAGGTGGAGCTCACCAAGAGCAACATCCTGCTGATCGGCCCCACCGGCAGCGGCAAGACCTTGCTGGCGCAAACGCTGGCCAAGCTGCTGAACGTGCCCTTCGTCATCGCCGATGCCACCACGCTGACCGAAGCCGGCTATGTGGGCGAGGATGTCGAGAACATCATCCAGAAGCTGCTGCAGAACTGCAACTACGACGTCGAGCGGGCCCAGCGCGGCATCGTCTACATCGACGAGATCGACAAGATCAGCCGCAAGGCCGACAACCCCAGCATCACGCGTGATGTGTCGGGTGAAGGCGTGCAGCAGGCGCTGCTGAAGCTGGTGGAAGGCACGATGGCCAGCGTGCCGCCGCAGGGCGGCCGCAAGCACCCGAACCAGGACTTCCTGCAGATCGACACGACCAACATCCTGTTCATCTGCGGCGGTGCGTTCGACGGCCTGGAGAAGGTGATCCAGAACCGCACCGAGAAATCGGGCATCGGCTTCGGTGCCAGCGTGCACAGCAAGACCGAGAAGCGTGCGGCCGACCTGTTCCGCGAGGCCGAGCCGGAAGACCTGATCAAGTTCGGCCTGATCCCTGAACTGGTGGGCCGCCTGCCGGTGGTGGCCACCTTGGGCGAACTGACCGAGTCGGCCATGATCCAGATCCTCACCGAGCCGCGCAACGCCCTGGTCAAGCAGTACCAGAAGCTGTTCGGCATGGACGGGGTCGAGCTCGAAGTGCGCCCCTCGGCCCTGTCGGCCATCGCCCGCAAGGCGCTCAAGCGCAAGACCGGTGCGCGCGGCCTGCGCTCCATCATGGAGAACGCGCTGATCGACACCATGTTCGACCTGCCCACCATGGACGGTGTGGCGAAGGTGGTGATCGACGAGCACATCGTCGAAGAGGGCGCCAAGCCCCTGCTGGTGTACCGCGAACAAAAGGCATCGGCCTGACCTCGGCACGATGCGGCAACGGGTTCGCCGGCGTGCCGGCCACCCCACTTGCATTCACCCGCTCAGGCCCCACGTCGGTCTGAGAAAGAGAGGTTCCCCTCATGTCTGGACATCCCATTCTTCCGCCTGACCCCATCACCCTGCCGCTGCTGCCGCTGCGTGACGTGGTCGTGTTCCCGCACATGGTCATCCCGCTGTTCGTGGGCCGGCCCAAGTCCATCAAGGCGCTGGAAGCCGCGATGGAAGCCGGCCGCCAGATCATGCTGGTGGCCCAGAAGGCCGCCGGCAAGGACGAGCCCAAGCCCGAGGACATGTTCGAGATCGGCTGCGTCTCCAGCATCCTGCAGATGCTGAAGCTGCCCGACGGCACGGTGAAGGTGCTGGTCGAAGGCGTGCAGCGCGCCGAGACCAAGGCCATCCACGACACCGCCGAGCACTTCACCGCCGATGTGGTGCCTGTGCAGCCGGCCGGCGAGCCGTCGCCGGAAGTCGAGGCCCTCCGCCGCGCCGTGACGCAGCAGTTCGACCAGTACGTCAAGCTCAACAAGAAGATCCCGCCCGAGATCCTGACCAGCATCGCCGGCATCGACGATCCAGGCCGCCTGGCCGACACCATTGCCGCGCACCTGCCGCTGAAGCTGGAAGCCAAGCAGAGCGTGCTCGATCTGTTCGTGGTGGCCAAGCGGCTGGAGAAGCTGCTTGAGCTGCTGGAGCATGAAGTCGACATCCTGCAGGTGGAAAAGCGCATCCGTGGCCGCGTCAAGCGGCAGATGGAGAAGAGCCAGCGCGAGTACTACCTGAACGAGCAGGTCAAGGCCATCCAGAAGGAACTGGGCGATGGCGAAGAGGGCGCCGATCTCGAGGAACTCGAGAAGAAGATCGAAGCTGCCAAGATGAGCAAGGAGGCGCGCAAGAAGGCCGACTCCGAGCTGAAAAAGCTCAAGCTCATGTCGCCGATGAGTGCCGAAGCCACGGTGGTGCGCAACTTCATCGACACGCTCATCGGCCTGCCCTGGGCCAAGAAGAGCAAGGTCAAGCACGACCTGCCGCTCGCTGAGGAAGTGCTGAACGAAGACCACTACGGCCTCGACAAGGTCAAGGAACGCATCCTCGAGTACCTCGCGGTGCAGCAGCGTGTCGACAAGGTCAAGGCGCCGATCCTCTGCCTGGTCGGCCCCCCGGGCGTGGGCAAGACCTCGCTGGGGCAGAGCGTGGCGCGCGCCACCGGCCGCAAGTTCGTCCGCATGGCCCTGGGCGGCGTGCGTGACGAAGCCGAGATCCGCGGCCACCGCCGCACCTACATCGGCAGCATGCCGGGCAAGGTGCTGCAGAGCCTGACCAAGGTGGGCGTGCGCAACCCGCTGTTCCTGCTCGACGAGATCGACAAGCTGGGCATGGATTTCCGCGGTGATCCGTCGTCGGCGCTGCTGGAGGTGCTCGACCCCGAGCAGAACCACACCTTCAGCGACCACTACGTCGAGGTCGACTTCGACCTGTCGGACGTGATGTTCATCGCCACGTCCAACAGCATGAACATCCCGCCGGCGCTGCTCGACCGGATGGAAGTCATCCGCCTGTCGGGCTACACCGAGGACGAGAAGGTCTCGATTGCCCAGCGCTACCTGCTGCCCAAGCAGCGCAAGAACAACGGCGTGAAGGACGACGAGCTGGACGTCACCGAATCGGCCATCCGCGGCATCATCCGCTACTACACCCGTGAAGCTGGTGTGCGTTCGCTGGAGCGCGAGATCTCGAAGATCTGCCGCAAGACCGTCAAGAGCATCCAGCTCAAGAAGGTCGACGGCAAGGTGGTGGTCAACGAGGACAACCTGAACGACTTCCTCGGCGTGCGCAAGTTCGACTACGGCCGCGCCGAGAAGAAGAACCAAGTCGGCCAGGTGGTCGGTCTGGCGTGGACGGAAGTCGGCGGCGACCTGCTCACCATCGAGGCGGCGGTGATGCCCGGCAAAGGCAACATCATCCGCACCGGGTCGCTGGGCGACGTGATGAAGGAATCGGTGGAGGCTGCACGCTCGGTCATCCGCAGCCGTTCACGCCGCCTGGGCGTGAAGGACGAGATGTTCGAGAAGCGCGACATCCACATCCACGTGCCCGACGGCGCCACACCCAAGGACGGTCCCAGTGCAGGTGCGGCCATGGCCACCGCCTTTGTCTCGGCGCTGACCAACATCCCGGTGCGTGCCGATGTGGCGATGACCGGCGAGATCACGCTGCGTGGCGAGATCACCGCGATCGGCGGTCTGAAGGAGAAGCTGCTGGCGGCCCACCGTGGCGGCATCAAGACGGTGCTGATCCCGGAAGAGAACGTCAAGGACCTGCAGGACATTCCCGAGAACGTGAAGAACCATCTCGAGATCGTGCCGGTGCGCTGGATCGAACGGGTGCTGGAGATCGCGCTGGAGAGCATGCCGCCGTCATTGCCCGAAGACGAGCCGGTGCCGGCCAAGGTGGAAGCGGCCAAGCCCGACGTGGCGTCTGCGGCCGGATCGTCGGACGCCTTGCCGCATTGAAAAAGTTGGTTGAGGGGCTTGCGTTCATGTGCAGAACGCCCCTAGAATGCTAGCTTCGCTGAAGACGAAAGTTTGCAGCGAAGCAGGCAAACATCCAGGCAACTGGGTGCCTTGCGGGAGTAGCTCAGTTGGTAGAGCGCAACCTTGCCAAGGTTGAGGTCGCGAGTTCGAGACTCGTCTCCCGCTCCAAATTCTGACCGGGCAGCACATGCTGTTCGGGGAGTGTCGAAACGGGAAGCCAAGGCTTCCCGTTTTCGTCAGAGAGCCCGGTTTTTGGCATGGCGCGATAGCAAAGCGGTTATGCAACGGATTGCAAATCCGTCTAGTCCGGTTCGACTCCGGATCGCGCCTCCAGCATCCATCTGCAACGCCCCGCTCGCCGGGGCGTTTTGCTGTCCCGCTAGACGCTGCCGGCCCAGGGCAGCAGTTCGTCCAGTGGCAGGTCCTCGCGCAGGGGAGCCGAGAACGACAGCAATGCATCCGCTGCGCGCAAGCCATCCAGAAATCCGCCGGCGCTCACCGCCAGCACCGATCTGGCCTGGTCCACCTGCACCAGGAACAGGACCAGGCAACTGCCTGGCAGCAGGGTGAGAGCCTGGGCGTCGGCTGCGGACATGGTGATGGCATCGTCGCGCCACGCTGTCGACGCAAGGCGCCGATGAGGGGCGGCATTGCCCTGCAGATGTCGGTGCGGCGTCGGCACCTATGATCCTGGTTCTGATTTTCTGGAGCCAAGCACCATGAACCCGCTGTCGACCTGCGACCTCTGCGACGCGCACAAGACCGACACCAGCGGCGCATTCCGCGTGTTGCCACCGGTGTTTCAGGCCTATGGCGGCAGGGCGGCGTTCGCCGGCCCAGTGGCCACCGTCAAATGCCATGAGGACAACACCTCGGTGAAGGCCATGGTCGAGTCTGCGGGCCATGGACGTGTGCTGGTGGTCGATGGCGGTGGGTCGCTGCGCCACGCCCTGGTGGGGGGCAACCTGGCCGCGTCGGCGGCCAGCAATGGCTGGGTGGGCCTGGTGGTCGACGGCTGCGTGCGCGACATGGCTGAACTGGCCGCCACCGACCTGGGCGTCCGTGCCTTGGGCCTGATGCCCCTGCCCACCGAGCGCCGGCATGCCGGGCTGGTCGACGTGCCGGTGCGGCTGCAGGGCGTGGTGGTGCGGCCGGGCGACTGGTTGGTCGCCGATGCCGACGGCATCGTGGTGATGGCAGCGGCGCCGGCGTCATGACGGCCCTGCCGGCTTCGGACGATGCCGTGGCGGCGGTGGCCCGCCGCTGCCGCCAGCGGGTGCGCCAGCGGGCGTTGCTGGCTGCTGGCGTGGCCATGGTGCCGGTCCCCGGCATCGACTGGGTGACCGATGTCGGCGTGCTGGTCAAGCTGCTGCCCGAGATCAGTGCTGCCTTCGGCCTCAGCCCGCAGCAGGTGGAACGGCTGGCGCCCGACCGGCGGGTGGTTGTCTACAAGGCCATCTCTGCGGGCGGCAGCCTGGTGCTGGGGCGGCTGGTCACGCGCGAACTGGTGCTGCTGTTGCTGAAGACCGTGGGCGTTCGGCTGAGCGCACAGCAGGCCGCCAAGTACCTGCCGATTGCCGGACAGGTGGCTTCGGCGGCGCTCACCTACTCGGCGCTGCAGTACGTGTGCGAACAGCACATCCGCCAGTGTGAAGCGGTGGCGCGGCAACTGCTGCTGCCCGCGCCGGCGGCCAGCGCGGGCTAGAATCGAGGTCTTCGGGGTGTAGCGCAGTCTGGTAGCGCATCTGCTTTGGGAGCAGAGGGTCGCACGTTCGAATCGTGTCACCCCGACCACACAACACAAAGGGCCGCGCACTGCGCGGCCCTTTGTCGTTCCCGGTGGGCAGGATCAGCGGCGGCGCAGGCGCGACGCGGCCAGTCCGGCCAGCGCCAGGCCCACCAGCCCATAGCCCGCCGGCTC
>JAGOBT010000055.1:0-5948 GCA_017999135.1 Burkholderiaceae bacterium | reverse complement strand
TGCGAGAAGCCGCTCATCCGGATGGACACGGTTCCTGTCTGGTCGAGCAGGCTCGCGGAGGCATGGGCAGTGCTGACGGCAAGCGCCGCAGCAATCAGGTGGCGAAACATGGTTCTGGCCTTCGGCATCAGGAGTGTGCAGACCGCTCAGGTCTGCGATGCCGGCACGATAAACAAGGCCGCCGTGTCGTGGGTCCCCTGCACCGGGGGACCGGGCACACGCAATCGGGCCGTGCGTGAAGTGCTGCCGCTTGGCCCCGCGCGCCGGGCCGCGTCAGGCCCTGCATGGCCTGCCCGGAGGGACTCGAACCCCCGACCTGCTGCTTAGAAGGCAGCTGCTCTATCCAGTTGAGCTACGGGCAGAAGTCACGGATTCTAGGAGGCGGCCCCGGCCGCGGGTCTCGGCGCCAGTCTGTGATGCCCTTGGCATACGATGCCTGCCACTGCCGATCCACCCGCACCTGTCCATGGCCCGCCACCCCACGCCCCGCATGGCGCCCGCCGCATGCCGCTGAGCGCTGAACGCTTCGACCGGCTGGATGCGCTGCGTGGCGTGGCCATCGTGTGGATGGTGGCCTTCCACTTCGCCTTCGACCTCAACCACTTCGGCTGGCTGCAGCCGCCACAACGCTTCACGCAGGACCCGCTGTGGACCACGCAGCGCACGCTGATCGTCAGCCTGTTCCTGCTGTGTGCCGGCGCGGGCCAGGCGGTGGCGCTGCACGCTGGCATGGGCTGGCCGCGCTTCTGGCGGCGGTGGGCGCAAGTGGCGGGCTGCGCGGTGCTGGTGTCGGCCGGCTCGGCGCTGATGTTTCCGCGCAGCTGGATCAGCTTCGGCGTGCTGCATGGCATCGCGCTGATGCTGATCCTGGCGCGTCTGCTGGCGCCGCTGCGCGCGGGCCTGTGGCCGCTGGGGGCGCTGCTGGTGGCGCTGCCGCAGTGGGTGCAGCACCCGTTCTTCGACAGCCGGCTGACCAACTGGGTGGGCCTGGTGACGCGCAAGCCGGTCACTGAAGACTATGTGCCGCTGCTGCCCTGGCTGGGTGTGCTGCTGTGGGGCCTGGCAGCGGGGCAGTGGCTGCTGGCGCACCGGCGCGCGGTCTTGTCCGGGCCGGTGCCGTGGCCAGCGCTGGGCCGGCGACTGGCCTGGCTGGGCCGCTGGCCGCTGCTGGTCTACATGCTGCACCAGCCCTTGCTGATCGGCGCGCTGACCGCGCTGCAGGCCTGGCGCTGAGCCCAGCGGCGACAATGCTGCATGAGCCCGCCCGGCCGTCCGAAGGGCGAATTCCGCAGTGCGCAGCACGAAGGTACCCATTGAGCACCAAGATCCTGTTCGGCTTCCATGCCGTCACCGTGCGGTTGAAGACCGCACCCGCCTCCGTCATCGAGGTGCATGTCGACGCCACCCGGCGCGACGCCCGCATGCGGCAGTTCGTCGAGCGGGCCAAGGAAGCGGGCGCCAAGCTCATCGACAGCGATGACCAGCGGCTGATCCGCCTGGCCGGCAGCCCGCGCCACCAGGGCGTGGTGGCCAAGGTCGAAGCGCTGGCCGCCGTGCATTCGCTCGACGACGTGCTCGACGCCGTGGCAGGTCCGCCGCTGGTGCTGGTGCTCGACGGCGTGACCGACCCGCACAACCTGGGCGCCTGCCTGCGCGTGGCCGACGGGGCCGGGGCGCATGCGGTGGTGGCACCCAAGGACCACGCCGTGGGCCTGAACGCCACCGTGGCCAAGGTGGCCAGCGGCGCGGCCGAGACCGTGCCGTACCTGATGGTGACCAACCTGGCGCGCACGCTCAACGAGCTGAAGGACCGCGGCATCCAGGTGGTGGGCACGGCCGAGGACGCCGGGCAGACCCTCTATGACATCGACTTCACCGGCCCGGTGGCCCTGGTGCTGGGCGCTGAAGGCCCGGGCATGCGCGCGCTGACGAAGAAGACCTGCGACGTGCTGGTGCGCATCCCGATGGCCGGCGCGGTGGAGAGCCTGAATGTCTCGGTGGCCGCCGGCGTGTGCCTGTTCGAGGCGCTGCGCCAGCGCCGGGCTGGCACTGCCGACGCCTGAGTGGGGCCGGATCCAGGCGCTGGCTACACTGCTGTGCATCCCCCTGAAGGTTGCCTGCCATGCCCGTGATCGCCGTCGCCCATCCCCTGGTCCGCCACAAGATCGGCCTGCTGCGCGAAGACAAGATCTCCACCAAGAAATTCCGCGAGCTCACCCATGAGCTGGCCCGTCTACTGGCCTACGAGGCCACGGCCGACTTTCCGCTCGAGAAGACCACCATCCAGTGTTGGAGCGGCCCGGTCGAGATCGACCAGATCGCCGGCCGCAAGGTGACGATCGTGCCCATCCTGCGGGCCGGCCTGGGCATGCTGGACGGCGTGCTCGACCTGGTGCCCAACGCCAAGATCAGCGTGGTCGGCCTGGCCCGTGACCATGAGACGCTGCAGCCGGTGCACTACTTCGAGAAGTTCGTCGGCCACCTCAGCGAGCGCACCGCGATCATCGTCGACCCGATGCTGGCCACCGCCGGCTCGATGATCGCCACCATCGACCTGCTCAAGGCCCGTGGCTGCCGCGACATCCGCGCGCTGGTGCTGGTGGCCGCGCCCGAGGGCATTGCCGCGCTGGATGCCGCGCACCCCGACGTGCGCTGCTGGACGGCGGCGGTGGACAGCCACCTCAACGAGATCGGCTACATCATCCCCGGGCTGGGGGATGCAGGCGACAAGATCTTCGGAACCAAGGACGACGAGACCGTCTGAGCCGCTGTTCCGGCCATCGGCTGCGGGCCGATTCGGTACCATCGCGGCCGTTTTCAACCCGGTGGCAGTGCGCCACCCACCCCACAGGAGCGGCATCCATGGCGATGGACGTGGTCGACTATGACATCAAGGGCTCGGAGATGCAGTTCGTCGAGGTCGAACTCGACCCGGGCGAAGCGGCCGTTGGCGAGGCTGGCAGCCTGTTCTTCATGGATGCCGGCATCGGCATGGACACCGTCTTCGGCGACGGCGCCAGCGGCGGCGGTGGCGGCTTCTTCGGCAAGCTGCTGGGCGCCGGCAAGCGGCTGGTGACGGGCGAGTCGCTGTTCACCACGGTCTACACCAACAACGCGCACCAGAAGCAGCGCGTCGCCTTCGGCGCGCCCTATCCGGGCAAGATCCTGCCGATGGATCTGCGCCAGCTGGGCGGCATGCTGGTCTGCCAGAAGGACAGCTTCCTGTGCGCGGCGCGCGGCGTGTCGCTGGGCATCTACTTCCAGCAGAAGCTGTCGGTGGGCTTCTTCGGCGGCGAGGGCTTCATCATGCAGAAGCTCGAGGGCGACGGCCTGGCCTTCGTGCATGCCGGCGGCACCGTGGTCAAGCGCGACCTGCAGCCCGGCCAGACGCTGATGGTCGACACCGGCTGCGTGGTGGCCTTCACGCCCAACGTCAACTTCGAGATCCAGTACGTCGGCAAGATCAAGACGGCGCTGTTCGGCGGCGAGGGCCTGTTCTTCGCCAGGCTGACCGGCCCCGGCACCGTGTGGCTGCAGAGCCTGCCGTTCAGCCGCCTGGCCAGCCGGGTGTTTGCCGCGGCGCCGCAGCGCGGCGGCGCGCGCGAAGAGGGCTCGGTGCTGGGCGGCATTGCCGGCGGCGGGTTGCTGGGTGGCATCCTGGGCAGCGGCGGCGACGACGAGTGATGCCGTGCGGCCGGGCCGGCGTGCCGGCCGGCCTACACTCGCGGGTTGGTCTCTGCCTGTGCCGGCTCTGCTGCCGAGCCGCCTTCCATGCCGTACACCCTGTCCCGCCGCGCCGCGTTCGGCCCGATCGCCGCGCTGGCTGCCGTCCTGCCGTCCGCTGCATCCTGGGCGTCGACCGGCCCTCGTCCGATCTTCGTGCTCAATTCGCTGGATGCCGATGTCAGCGTGATCGACCCGGTGCGCTTCACCGAGATCAAGCGCATCCCCACCGGCAAGGAGCCGCACCACCTGTACCTGACGCCCGACGAGAAGAGCCTGCTGGTGGCCAACGCGCTGGGCAACTCACTCACCTTCATCGACCCGGTGACGGCCGAGGTGCAGCGGGTGCTCAACGACATCGTCGATCCATACCACCTGCGCTTCTCGCCCGACATGAAGTGGTTCGTCACAGCGGCCAACCGGCTGGACCATGTCGACCTGTACCACTGGCAGCCCAAGGATGCGGCCCAGCCGCTGAAGCTGGTCAAGCGCATCTCTGCGCCCAAGACGCCCAGCCACCTGTTCATCGACAGCCGCAGCACGGTGGTCTACGTGTCGCTGCAGGACAGTGACGAACTGCTGGCCATCGACCTGGCCACCCAGGCACCGCGCTGGAAGATCAAGGTCGGCAAGATGCCGGCCGACGTGTACCTCAGCCGTGACGACAAGCGCCTGTTCGTCGGACTGACCGGTGACCGCTTCGTCGAGGTGTACGACGTGTCGGGCCCGGCGCCCAGGCTGCTGCAGCGCATCGCCACAGGCGCCGGCGCGCACGCCTTCCGGGCGCGTGGCGACGGCAAGCATCTGTTCGTCAGCAACCGGGTGGCCAACAGCATCAGCATGATCGACATGCAGGCCATGACCGTGGTGGCCGAGCTGCCCGGCCCCAGCGGGCCGGACTGCATGGAAGTGCTGGCCGACGGCAAGACGCTGCTGGTCAGCTCGCGCTGGGCGCGCAAGCTGAGCTTCATCGACATCGACAACCGCAAGCTGCTGCGCCAGGTGCCGGTGGGCAAGTCGCCCCACGGGGTGTGGACACTGGACCATGCGCCGCGCTGATCACGCCTGCCGCCACCTGCTGGCCGTCGTGGTGACGGCTGCAGCAGGTGCTGCGGCGGCCACACCTGCAGCCTGCAGCAAGCCGGTCTACCTCACCTTCGACACCGGTCACATGGGCGTGGCGCCGCTGGTGGCCCGGGTGCTGCAGGACGAGCAGGTCCCGGTCACCTTCTTCCTGGCCAATGAGCGCACCCAGACCGGAGGCTGGAGCCTGGATGACCAATGGGCACCCTGGTGGCGCGCCATGGCCGCGTCGCCGTTGGGCCACGCCTTCGGCTCGCACACCTGGGACCACCACACCTGGCTGGCCGACCGGCCCGACGGCGGCTTCGACACCCGGCCGTCGATGGGCCCGCAGGCCGGCAAGCGCCAGGTACTGAGCGCCGCGCAGTACTGCACCGAGCTGCAGCGCCCGGCCGACCGCTTCCAGGCCATCACCGGCCAGCCCATGCTGCCGCTGTTCCGCGCGCCCGGTGGCAAGACATCGCCGGCACTGCTGCAGGCTGCCAAGGCCTGCGGCTGGCAGCACGTGGGCTGGGCGCCGGCCGGCTTCCTGGGTGACGAACTGCCCAGCGACAAGCACCCGAACGACCGGCTGCTGAAGCAGGCGCTGGCCGGCATCCGCGCCGGCGACATCCTGGTGGCGCACCTGGGCATCTGGTCGCGGCAAGACCCCTGGGCGCCGGCGGTGCTGGCGCCGCTGGTGCAGGGCTTGAAGGCGCGCGGCTTCTGCTTTGCCACCTTGCGCGCGCACCCGGGCTACCGGGTGGCGCTGGCCGGGCGGTGAGGGCAGGGCGGTGAGGGCCGGCTGATGGACACGCTGACCGACGCCTTCGGCCTGGCCCAGCAGTGGCTGTTTGAAGGCCTGCTGCAGCCGCTGATGTTCCACCTGGGCCTGGGCAACCTGCTGGCCGAGGGCTACCGCGCCACAGGCTGGCTGCTGGTCGGCCTGCTGCAGATTGCGTTGATGCTGACGCTGATGCGGGCGCTGGAGCGCTGGCGGCCGGTCGAGCCGGTCACCGACCGGGCCGCGGTGCGCACCGACATCGTCTATACGCTGATCCACCGGCTGGGCCTGTTCCGGGTGCTCCTGTTCCTGAGTATCGACCCGCTGTGGGACGCACTGACCGGCCAGCTGCGCCTGAGCGGGCTGCATGGTGTGCAGC